>DASZFN010000438.1:0-2755 GCA_035939715.1 Gemmataceae bacterium
GAACTCAGCCTCTTTGATCGCCTCATCCGGCTTACCGCGCGTGTCCTTGTTTCCGATGCGGACGTTCTTGCGGTCCTTGGCGATAGGCGGCACGGTCTTCTTGTCGTCCTTGAGCGCATCATCCTCGTTCACGAGATGATCGAGCAATTCATAGTCGATCTTGAGCATTCGGACGGCGTCGGCAGCGTGTTCCTCGGTGTCGGCGGCCACGGCAAGGATTTCGTCGCCCGCAAAGTAGAGTTCGGTACCGGGCTTGGCAACGATGTGCAGGGCCTTGAAACCCGGCGAGGCTTCGGCAGCGCTCGTATCAAGGCCTTTGACCGTGCAGTGCGCATAGGGGCTACGAAGCATTTTGGCGAAGAGCATGCCGGGGCGATTGATATCGTAGCTGTACTTGGCGGTCCCCGTGGATTTCTCCGGACCATCCAGGCGCTGAACCTTGGTGCCGATCAGGCGGCGTTCTTTTGGCCAGGTGTATGCCATGGTTTAGCCCCCTTTCCCTTGGGTTTTGCACAGAGCGGCGATGGCGTCGCGCATCTGCTGGTAGGTGCCGCAACGGCAAATGTTGCCGGCCAGTGCTTCCTCGATTTCCGGCGGCTTGGCGTCCGGGTTCTTGTCGAAGGCCGCACGCATGGCCACCACGAAGCCCGGCGTGCAGAAGCCGCATTGTTGCGCGTCGTTGTGCACAAACTCGGCGGGAACGGCGTCGAGTTTGCCGTCGGCGAACAGTGCTTCCGCTGTCTTGATCTCATGCCCCTGGGCTTCGACCGCGAGCATGGTGCAGGCATAGATGGGCTTGCCGTCCAGCATCACCGTGCAGGCGCCGCAGGTGCCGCGATCGCAAACGCGCTTGCAGCCGGTCACGTCCATGTAGTTGCGTAAGGCATCGAGCAGCGTAACGCGCGGCTCGACCGCCTGGGTGATTTGCTTGCCGTTCACGGTTAGCTGAATGGTGACCGGGGCGGGTCCCATGCCGGCGACCTGCTTGGCTTCATCCGCTTCCGCGGCGGTAAACGCCTTGATCGGCACGGTGGCCAGGGCCGTGGTTGCCGCGGCGGCGCCGGTCCCTTTGAGGAACTGGCGGCGGGACAGCCCGGGTCCGTTCTTGTTTTGTTCCCTGGGGTCTTTCATCGCGTTGGACCCTCCCTTGTGTAAATGTGGGGGCAGGTTTTCAACCTGCCTTTCTCAGCCGGCAGGTTAGAAACCTGCCCTACAAGTTCGTGCGGGCGATTTTAAGGGGGAAAGTTCACAAGAACAAGTAATTTGTGATTTTTTGATTGTTGATTTTTTGCGTCAACAATCAAATCTCATCATCCTGCCAGCGCAGGGTGGCGGCATCGAAGACCGGGCCTTCCACGCAAACGCGGCGATAATCCCAGCCGTCCGCCGTTCGCACCTTGGTGACACAGCTGAAGCAAACGCCGATGCCGCAGGCCATCGGTGTTTCGAGCGAAAGATGGCACGGAATGCCCCAGCGCTCGGCCAATGCGGCCAGCGCCTTCATCATCGGTTCCGGACCGCAGCCGATCAGATGTTGCGGTTTTTCGTGCTGCTCGAGAAGCTGGGTGACGAGGCCGTGGAAGCCGCGCGAGCCGTCATCCGTGGCGACGTGAACCTCGGCGCCGGCTTGCTCAAACGCCTCGACACCTGCCAGCAGGTCGGCGCTGCGCACGCCATAGTAAAGCGACACGCGCCGCACGGCCCGGCGCGGGAACTTGCCGCCAAAACTCCGCTGACCGAGCAGTTGCCGGGTGTAGGCGAGAAATGGCGTTTGACCAATGCCGCCGGCGACCAGGGCGACGTGATCGACGCCGCTCAGCTCGGGAAAGCCGTTGCCGAGCGGCCCCCAGAAGCTGAGCACATCGTCGGGGCGCAGGGTCGCCATGATCGAAGTGAGCTTGCCTACCACTTGGTAGCCGATGTCAATGGCGACGGGCCGTTCGTGCTCGTCCAGAATCGTGTCGAATAAAGCAAAGGGCCTGCCCAGCAGGGGGTCGGTAGTGCCGGCCAGACACAACATCACAAATTGCCCCGGTTGGATGACGGCGGCCAGCTTGGGGTCGCGCAAGCGCAAGCAATACGTGTCGCGCGCCAGCGGGGAGTTAGCGATTACGGTGGCGAAGCCGTGCATGGGTGCTTTCGGTTATTCCTGAGCTTGCTCTTGCCGGTCGCGTCGCCGGGCAACTTCCTGAAGGGCGCTCAGCTCCGGGCGGCTCAAGCGGCGCGCCTTGCCCGCGATCAGACTGCCAAGCTGCACCGGACCAATGGCAATGCGACGCAGGCGCAAGACCTTGTGTCCCAACCGGGCCAGCATCCGGCGAATCTCGCGGTTCTTGCCTTCATTCAGGACAATCCGCAGCCAGGTGCTGGCGCCTTGCTTTTTCTCGCGCTTGATGCGCCTGGCGCGGACTCGGCCTTCGCTGATCCAGACGCCCTGCAAGAGCTTCTTCAAGTCCTCCGGCGTAGGGTCCCCGGCGACTTGCACCAGGTACGTCTTCTCAATGCCGAAGCGCGGATGCATGAGCTGGTTAGCGAGATCGCCATCGTTGGTGAGCAACAAGAGGCCTTCGCTGTCCTCGTCGAGCCTGCCCACCGTGTAGACGCGCTGGCTGACCTGGGGCACCAGCTGGATGGCCAGCGGCCGTCCCGCGGGATCATAATTCGTGCAGAGATAGCCGCGCGGCTTGTTGACCAGCCAGTAAACTAGCCGCTCGGCGTGGATAGGTTGATGATCCACCGCCACGTGCTGCTTGTC
>DASZFN010000439.1:0-3099 GCA_035939715.1 Gemmataceae bacterium
GACTTTCAGACAAGGCGCGAGGACGAAGGACGTCGTGTCCAGGGACGTCGATACGAAAGACGCGACGCCGATCAACGGCGGGATACGGAAAGAGGAAGTGTCCAAAGGCGCAGAGAAGAAGGGCGATAGCGCATACTCGCGCGGACCCGTTCGCGTTCGTGCTCGCGCGGCCGGCGGTGGCTTATCCGTAATTTTTCAAGAGTCGTGAACATCGGTAACAGGATGTAGGAACCGGGTATTCCGTGATGGAATGTGACCGAGCCGCCGCACAAAAAAGCGACCGGCCTTCAGCCTTTCAAAGGGCGGCGAAAGCCGGCGAACGCAGCAAAGGTAAGCAGCAACAGCGATCCGCCGATCGAAATCGCCAAATACTGCCAGGTGAAATACTGCCGCGGCATTTTGAGGGAACTGACCACATCACACCACGGCCCGCGCACATCCCTGGCGCACTGCTTGCGCAACCATTTTGAGCCGGCCGATTTTTGAACAAATGCGAGAATTTCGTCATCGGTCGAGTCCGGATCGACTTCGACCCGATATTTCTCGTCGTTGCCGTCGGCGACCTCGTAAATCCGGGTGGCTTCGAACCAGTGCCATCTGGCCGCGCCGAACCAGATGCAGCCGCCCAGCCATATCGCCGCCAGGAGAATCCACACCTGGAACAGCCGACGCCGCACATCCATGCGCGCTGCTCTCCTCGTATTCAGCATTCCGCCAACGCCTCGGCTGCCGTCTTCAGTACATCCGCAACCGGCACTTTCGGGCTTTCATCCGGTCTTCTTTGCCGGTGGCGTGCCACGCAGGTTGGCGACGATTTCGCGCGCCTTGTCGGCATCCTCTTTCAACCAATCGATGGCTCTGGTCGCTCGTTCAAGCTCGTTCTCAGCGCTGCTCGGTTGAACGACGTCAGGCAAGTCTTTCGGCGCTGTCGCGGGCTCCGGTGGTTGAACACCCCTGTTGAGCCCGGCCACGATCTCGCGCGCGGAAACGATCTCGTGCGGCTCGTTTGCATCCTCTTTGAACCACCTGAAGGCTTTGGTCGCAAGGTTGGACTCATCTGCGGCGACGCTCGGTTGCATGGTGTCAGACAATACTTTCGGCGTTGTCCCCGGCTCGGGTGCTCCCGTTATGGGCGGCTCGGGTGGCGCGACCCCTTTCGCCTTCAGGCCGGCACGCAGGCCGGCGAGGATGTGGCGTTGCCAGTTGAGGACCTTCATCGCCTGTGCGGCTTCAATCTCCGCAGTACGCGGCGGCGCGGTTGCAGCTGTCGCGGGCTCCGGTGTTCTAGCGCTGTCAGCCGTTGCATCGCTCGCCGGTTCGCGTTCGGATTTTGGTCGGCGCGGCTGGGCAGCGTTACGGCCAGCCAGCCAGGCCGTCAGCTCGACGACGTGCAACCGTTGCCTATCGACAAGTCTGGCCAGTTCCTTGATATCCCTCTCGCGACGGATGGTGAGAAGTATGGTCAGCGCTTGCGCGATGGCGATCAAGAAAACGGCAATGATTACAAGATTGTCCAAGCGATGTTCTCCGATGAAATGGCCGTTGCGCGACGGACGGCCACCTACAATAGTACGTGGCGATAATATCTGGCGATCCCAGCAGGGATCGCACCCTGAAGCAATTTCAAAGTGTTATCGCAGGTTAGACACCATAATGCGAGTACGAAAACATAACGTAACTCGAACAATTGTCTAACCTATTTTGCTGGGTTTCCGCCCCCCGCGATCCTTGAGCAGGAGAGGGGTCCTAACGGCGGTTGCCTGATCGCCCGGCGAGCGTTTCAATGGGCGGCATGCCACCCCAAGATCACGCTCCGTGAGATGCGCGCATTCCGGCGTTCGCGGTCTCCTGATCTATTGCCCCATTTCAGGCGTCGATGTCGGTTCGAACACCCAATTGTCGTGTATTCAGCGGTCTGATCCATTGACTCAACCCGCGCGCGAGGTATGAGATAGCCCCTATTTTAGGGGCTAGGGGCACAGTTATGACTAGATCAGCCGTCTTGGCGGCAGCAATCGTGGCTTGCCTTCTGCCAGCTTCGTCAGTTGGAGCACAAACAATCGAAATCGACGCCTTCGGCACACCAGGCACAGCCGGTGTAGATGGTGTCGGTGTGCCAGCCACTGATGGCGGTCAAGGTGGTGATGCCGTCGCGACAGCAGTTACGGCTACTCTGCCTAACCCTCGAGCGTTCGCAACAGGCGGAAACGGCGGAACGGGCGGCAATGGAACGCCGCCGGGAGCCGGGGGCAATGGCGGTCAGGCCATCACACTTTCCTCTACCTCATATTCGGGGGAAGCGATTATCTCAAACTCCGGGGCAACCGGCGGCAACGGCGGGAACGCAGGTTCTGGGGGATCAGCCAACGGAGGGGCTGGCGGCAACGCGAGCGGGACCACTGTAGATTTTTCGGTAGGAGGCATCGGCCTCAACAATGCCAATGGAGGCAACGGCGGCAACGGCAGCAACGCAGGCGCAGGCGGAGCTGGCGGCAATGCCGCTGCCGTCACCAAATTTGTGGTGACCGGCAATGGTAGCGTTCGAGCCCTGGCGGCTGCCGTCGGCGGCAACGGTGGCAGTGGCGGAGCCAGCTTTGCGGGCGTGGGCGCTAAGGGCGGCGATGCCACTGCTAGCGCGTTCGCCAGCTCAGACAATGGCTCTGTGAGCGTTGAAGCCGACGCAACGGGTGGCGCTGGCGGTAGCAGTTCTGGTGGAAATGGTGGCAACGGCGCAGCCGCAAACCTGAGCAACGCGGTGGGCGGATCAACGACTGGCCAGCTTACGCTTATTCAATCTGTGATTGGCGGAGCGGGTGGCGCTTCCGTTGGCGGAAATCCGGGTGCCGGAGGCAACGCGACCTCTACGCTGATCCTGTCCGACACGGTGGCTAGCATTCTCAATGGAACCGCAAATGCCGTTGGTGGCACAGGAGGAACTGGGGGAGCCGCCTTCGCGACCATCAACTTGACCGGTGTCGGCAATGTGAATGCCGTGAGCAACGCGTTCGGCGGGATTAGCAGCGGCGGAGGAAACGGTGGACCTGCGAACGCAACAGCGACCGCAAATGCGACGAACGGCGGTACAGCAAACGCGGTAGC
>DASZFN010000440.1:0-9228 GCA_035939715.1 Gemmataceae bacterium
AAACTGAAAGACGGCCGACAGCTTGTCCGCGAAGTGGAATTCCCGCGCGGCCACGCCCGGAACCCGATGACTGATGGCGAAGTGGAGCAGAAGTTCCGAACCCTGGTGGAACCGCGCTACGGTAAGGATCGCGCCATGCAGCTATTGAAGGCGTGCTGGCAACTGGAGAAGGCGGCATCCGCCGCCGAGTTGATTCGGTTGCTGGATTGAAATGCTCTACTGTGCGAGGGGTCGCTTCCTGGCGTTCTCTAGATCCTCCTCCGTTACCAGATAGACAAGGACTTTGGCGCTCTTCTCGGCCTTGTTTTCCGGCCAATGGTAGACCGGCCTTCCGAACCGGGCGTATTCCTCGGCGATGTCCAACATCGGCAAGCGCACGTGCTCGTGATCGGCGTGTTCGACGATTACATAGCTGAGCGGCTGGTAACCGGGCGGCGGCTCTGCATTCTGCCCTTCTCCAAAGACGCGCCCCGCAAAGAAGTGAGCCCAGCAAAACGGGTCGACAATGCGATCGCACGCCTGGGCATGCTGCGCGAGCCACTCGCCGGCCTCGCGATGGCCCGAGCGATTGGCGTGCATCGGTTTTAGCACTTCCGGCAAGCTGAATGTGGTCATGCCGATCAGCAGCAGTAACCCGAGCGAGCCGGCCTGTGCACCAGGCAGTGACACACGTCGGTACCGGCCCCAAAGCCAGGCAAGCGCGTCAGCCAGCCGGCTGCTCAGCAGCAGGCAAGCAGCCGCGGCAGGAAAGATGCCGCAGAAGACCAGCACCAGTACATGACGATCGGAGACGTAGCCCATGACTGTCGCCAGCCGCCACAGCACCACTAAGTGCAACCCGCAGAGAAACAGCAATACCCAACCGGGCGGAGAGGAAGCCAGCGTCTTGCGCGATAGCCACAGCCCCAGCAGCAAGGGCGCGGCCAGCACGTACTGATAACCCTTGACAGTTTCGACGCCAATGGCCTTGAACGACCACAAGGTTCGATGCTGCAAGCGGGCGGGAGCATAAACAGCGAGCAGTGAGCTGGTCAGCGAATAATGCGGTGCCGACGATTCTTCCGTTCCTGAACGCAGAGATACTGGCCCATGCGCATTCGATGCGCCTTTGGACTTTGGGGCGGCCCTTAGGTCGAGCATCACGTGGCCCGTTGGCTTGGTCGTGAAGCCACCGATGGTGATGGCAAACGGACTGCCAACCACGAGCGCCGCCAGCGCCATGCTGCCCCCGCATAGCAGACCGCGCCGCCATGGCCAACGCCGCTCGGGAAATATGTGCATGCCAAACAACACCAGGCCGACCGCCAGAATCGCCAGGACGCCTTCGGGTCGCGTCAGGTAGGCAAGGCCGCTGAACAGGCCGCACCAGGCGAAAGCCAACGTCGATCCCGTGCGCAAGCCGCGAATGCCCAGGAGCAGAGCGGTGGTTAGGAACAGGAAGAATGTCGCTTCCGACAGTCCGTCGGACATGACCCGCGTTGCCGCCGGCAGACATTGAAACAGCAGCGTCGCCCAGAAGGCGATCCTGCGATTAAACAGTTCGCAGCCAAGATAAAATGTCGGGATTACCAGGAGCAGGCTGGCCAGCGCGCTCACGATCTGGGCGCTCACTTGCATGCTGAGCGGACTCAGTCCGCCCATGTAATAGCGAATCGGCTGCGAAATAATTTGGATTAGGATCGGATAACCCGGATGCTGAAGACTGTGGCGGAAGACTTCCGGCCACGGCTTTTTCTCGAGTTCCAGAGCGTAGCGTATGTAGCCGATGCTGTCGCGTGCGGCGACCTCGGTGTGACACAGCAGCCACACACGAATGCCGGCGACAAGCGCCAGCAGAATCAGCAAGGGCCAAAGGTCCTGTCCGCGATGAAAGCTAGGGAATTTAGGGTCGGTTACAGGAGTGCCAGATTGCCCGGTTTGTGTCCGCGCGTCTTGCACCGTTTCTTCCATGAATCGCCCCGCTTGTCCGTCTTATCATTCCATGATTCAGCAGGATGCGCTTGCCAGCGTCGCAGGATGGTAGGTGCTTTGACGCAGCAGGTCAAGGGAGGCTATTGCAGCGGCACCTCGTGATAGGTGAGCGCCCACTCCTGCATGTAACGGACGCGGTTCGGTTGGATACGGTAAACAATCAAGTCCGGATTGTCGATGCGGCCAAGATACTGGCGCAGGAGCGAATTGTTGTCCCAGATGTCCTGAAGGACAGCCGTGTCTGTCACAACCTCCGCGGCGCCGGTGATCCGCACCTGATCATGGTTGTCGTCCAGGTAGCACAGTTCGACTTTCGGGTTGGCGGCAATCTCCGCGGTCTTGTGATAGCCGCGTAGATTCGCGACGTAGACCACGAAACCGTCTGTCTTGACCGGTGACACCGGCCGGATGCGCGGTTGGTCGCCGTCCATGGTGGCGAGGTGCGGAAAACGGTCTGCTCTAACGACGGCGCGGGCGCGTTCTTTTGCTTCCCGTGGGTCACATCCTTGGGCCGGCGGTCTGGTCATGCTCGCCTCTCCAGATAAATGGCCTGCACGAACTTGCAGCATTGTAACCCGAAGCGCCAGCAAGGGCCCCTCGCTGGCGCTTCGGGTTACAATGCTGCGGAATCGCCCATACTAACATAGCTGTCGAGCAGCTTGCCGATCGCGGCGGCAAACTGCATGAGCAATTCGCTCTCCGCCAAACTGTACTCGTGGGATACCGGCTTGGCGATTCCCAACGTGCCGCGCAGCCTGTCGCCGTCAAGAATGGGCACGGCGATCGAACCCTCCATGCGTGTTTCCCGGGCGGCCGGCTGGGCGAGGCCCGATGCGTCGGCTTGCAGATTGCAGATCTGCACCGGCGCGCGCCGCTCGGCGGCGATGCCAGCCATGCCCTTGCCGATGGGAATCCGTTGGATGCGCGCCAGGAGGCTCTCCGGGATGCCACGGCAGGCGCACAAGTTCAACAAACCGGAAGTGGGATCCAGAGCGTGAATCGTGCCGGTGTGGCAATCGAACGCGTGTAGCACTTTTTCCAGGGCATTCTCCAGCGCCGCTGGGGGGAGATTAGTCCTTGCCGCCAGGTCTCGCAGCTCGCTCAATAATCGCGGCGCCTCGGAAGTGTCCGGCATGGCTCAATCCGATCCTCAAACGACTGGCTCACTCGCCTCAGGCGCTGGATGGCTTTGTATTGAATGGTACCTGAAGAGCAGCGTGGTTGTCCATCGCCTGCACGCTGTGATTGTTGACCGTGTACAGATTTGGTTTGCGAAACGGAGCTTGCGGCGATATTTTAACAGTCAGGTTGACGGTAGGTCTTTGGCTCCGATTCTGGCCGAAGCACGCTACAGGCCAACCGCCCTGCCGCCTGGTTCCTGTCCCTGGAAGCAGCTCGAGAATGCCGATGGAACGCCTGCCACCCTTGGATCGGCGCATGAAACCTTTGCTTGCTGCGCTGGTTTGCAGCCTTGTCCTTACCGGGATGGCGCACGCCGATCCGCCGGTTGACTACTTGCGCGATATCAAACCCCTCCTTGCCAAACACTGTTATGAATGCCATGGCGCCACAAAGCAGCGCTCGGGGCTTCGTCTCGACACCGCGGCTGCCATTCTCCGTGGCGGCGACTCCGGGCCAGGCGTCATTCCAGGAAAGAGCGTGGACAGCAAACTGATCAAAGCGGTGACCGGCGTGGAAGGCACGAAGCAGATGCCTCCCAAGGAGCCGCGGCTCGACGCCAAGCAGATTGGCCTGCTCCGCGCGTGGATCGATCAAGGCGCCCGCGCCCCGCGCCAGGAGGTTGCGGAGTCAGCCTCGGGAGGTGCGAAACACTGGTCTTTCCGGGCACCGGCGCGGCCGCCGTTGCCGGTAGTTCGCAATCAGGCCTGGGTACGCACGGCCATCGACCGATTTATCCTGGCACGGCTGGAGAAAGACGGGATCGAGCCCTCAGCGGAAGCGGACCGGGTCACGCTCATTCGCCGGGTTAGCCTGGATCTGACCGGCTTGCCGCCGGCGCCTGAGGAAATCGATCGCTTCGTCGCCGATAACCGGCCGGACGCCTACGAGCGCCTGGTTGACCGCCTGCTGGCGTCGCCGCACTATGGCGAGCGCTGGGGTCGGCACTGGCTGGACCTGGCTCGTTATGCCGACTCCAACGGCTATAGCATCGATGCGCCGCGCTCGATCTGGAAATACCGCGACTGGGTCATCCATGCCCTCAACCGTGACCTGCCGTTCGACCAGTTTGTCATGGAACAGCTTGCCGGGGATTTGCTGCCGCGCGCCGCGCTGGACCAGAAGATCGCCACCGGCTTTCACCGCAACACGCCCATCAACGAGGAGGGCGGCATTGACCTCGAGCAATTTCGCATCGAGTCCGTGGTGGACCGCGTGAATACTACCGGCGCGGTATTCCTCGGGCTGACCCTCGGTTGTGCCCAGTGCCACGATCACAAGTACGATCCTATTTCTCAGCGTGAGTACTATCAGCTCTTCGCTTTCTTCAACAATTGCGACGAACCGGTGCTCGAGGTGCCGACCGCCGCCCAGTTACAGGAGCGCAGACGGCTCGAGGCGCAGATTGCCGTACGGCGAAAACGGCTCGAAACATTGGACCCGACTTCCGACGCGAAACAGGCGGCGTGGGAGAAAAATCTCTCGCATGGGGAGCAGGCCAAACTGCCGGCTGAAATCCGCGCCATCCTTTATCTACCCGTTTATCAGCGGAGTGCGGCCCAGAAGAAGAAACTCAAGGAAGTCTATCGCAATGCCGACCGGGCCCGCCATGCCGTCGGCGGACTTGGCAATCCTTTGCCCTTTGCGAGTCTGGCGCACGTCAAGCTGGCGCGGACACGGACGGCGCTGGAAAAAGACATTGCCAGGCTGGAAAGAGCACAGCCCCAGGTGGTCACGACCCTGGTCATGCGCGAACGGGAAATTCCGCGGGCAACCCATATTCATCTGGGTGGCGATTTCCTGCGCAATGGCGCGGTTGTATCTCCGGCTGTCCCTGCCGTCCTCGGTCCACCTTTGCACAGCAGCCAGCCCAATCGCATTGACCTGGCGCAATGGCTCGTGAGCGGTGAGAATCCGCTCACGGCGCGGGTGACGATGAATCGCTTTTGGCAGAGTTACTTTGGGCTCGGCCTGGTGGAAACCGAAAACGACTTCGGCACCCAGGGCACGCCGCCCAGCCATCCGGAATTGCTCGACTGGCTGGCGACCGAGTTCGTCGCCCGCAAGTGGAGCATGAAGGCCATGCATCGATTGCTGGTGACGTCGGCAACATACCGGCAAGCCTCCCACAGCCGGCCGGACCTCGCCGGGCGCGATCCGCGCAATCGCTTGCTGGCCAGGCAGGCACGGCTACGCCTGGACGCCGAGGTGGTGCGCGACGTGGCCTTGACCAGCAGCGGCCTGCTGTCACGCCGCATCGGCGGTCCGTCCGTCTTCCCGCCGCAGCCGAGCGGCATCTATAGCTTCACCCAGGTCGTCCGCGACTGGAAAGAGGAATCTGGACCTGAGCGCTACCGCCGGGGCATGTACACGGCGTTCTGGCGCTCCGCGGCGCATCCTGCCCTGCTGGTTTTCGATGCGCCCAATGCCGTATCGGCCTGCACGCGGCGCGTACGTTCCAATACTCCCCTGCAGGCGCTGACCTTGCTCAATGACCGGGGCTTCTATGAATTTGCTCGGGCCCTGGCTTTACGCATCCTCACTGAAGCCGGCGCCGGCGACCGCATCCGCTATGCTTTCCGCCTTTGCCTGGGCCGCAATCCGGCGCCAATCGAGGAACAACGGCTGCGGGCACTCCTTGTTAAAGAAAGCGCCGATCTGGAAGGGACCGCCGATGGCAGCAAAGCAACAGGTGGCGATGGAACGAAGGGACTTGATGCCAGGGAGCTCGCCGCGTACACGACCCTGGCGCGAGTCTTGTTGAACCTGGATGAGTTCATCACCAGGGAGTGAGCGCCATGAATGCCAAAGACCGCCTTTTGCAGCAGACCCGGCGACATTTCTTCGGCCAGTGCACCATGGGCATCGGGTCCGTCGCGCTGGGCGCGCTGCTTATGGATGGAAAGCTCTTCGCCGACGCCCAGGCAGCGATGCCGAATCCGCTTTCGCCCAGGCCAGGCCATTTTCCGGCAAGAGCCAAGAACGTGATCTATCTCTTCATGGCCGGAGGACCGAGCCAGCTCGAATTGTACGACTACAAGCCGAAGCTGCATGCTCTGGACGGCAAGCCCATTCCGGATTCCTACCTGAAGGGCAAGCGCTTCGCCTTCATGGACACGTTCGCCAAGGATGTGCCAAAGCTCTTAGCGCCCCGGCGCAAGTTTGCCCGGTACGGACAATGCGGAACCTATGTGTCGGAATGCCTGCCGCACATCGCCGGCATTGTCGATGACATCACCATCGTGCGCTCGGTTGCCACGGACGTCTTCAATCATGCCCCGGCCAAGATTTTCATGAACACGGGCTCGCCTCAGTTTGGCCGGCCGAGCATGGGCTCGTGGGTGACTTACGGTATCGGCAGCGAAACCCAGAACTTGCCTGGCTTCGTCGTGTTGCAATCGGGCCCACGCGGTCCGCGCGGCGGAGCAGCTTGCTGGGGCAACGGCTTTTTGCCCACGACCTACCAGGGGGTCCCGTTCCGTACGGGCAGCGAGCCCATCTTGAACCTAACGACCCCGGAAGGCATCAGTCGCCGCGGGCAAGGCAGAACCCTGGACGCAATCCGCGATCTGAATGCCGTGCGCCTGGCCGACACCGGTGACAGCGAGATCGCCACGCGCATCGCTTCGTATGAGATGGCGTATCGCATGCAGTCCAGCGCGCCGGAGTTGATCGATATCGGCAAGGAAAGCAAGCACACGCTGGCGTTGTACGGCGCCGAAGCGGGCAAGGCGTCGTTTGCCAATAATTGCCTGCTGGCCCGCCGCCTGGTGGAGCGCGGCGTCCGCTTCGTGCAGCTTTACCACACCGATTGGGACCATCACGGCGTGCCCGGCCAGGATCTCGGCGAAAGTCTGAATCAGGTTTGCCGTGAAGTGGATCAGCCGTCGGCAGCGCTGGTCCGCGACCTCAAGCAACGCGGCCTGCTCGATGACACGCTGGTCATCTGGGGCGGCGAGTTCGGCCGCACGCCCATGGGCGAGATTCGTGAGACCATCGGCCGCAACCATCACATCGACGCCTACACGATGTGGTTTGCCGGCGGCGGCATGAAGGCAGGCGCCAATGTCGGCGCCACCGACGACTTCGGATTCAGTCCCGTCGCGGACCGCGTGCACGTCCACGATCTGCACGCGACCATTCTGCATCTGCTCGGCATCGATCATAAGCGCCTGACGTTCCGTTTCCAGGGACGCGATTTCCGCCTGACGGATGTTTACGGAGAAGTATTGAACCAGTTGCTCGCCTGAGAGGTCTTCACAACAATCCGGGAGAATTTCATGCAATGGCAAAGAGGGCTCATGGGGCTGTTTCTATCCTTGGCGGCACTCCTGGCTGGGCAGCCGGCACGGGCCGATGTCAAGCCCCATGCCTTGATCGGCGACGGCATGGTCCTGCAGCGCGACATGAAAGTCCCCATCTGGGGTACAGCCGGGAATGACGAGGAGGTGGCCGTCAAGTTCCAGGGCCAGGTCGCGGAAGCGACCGCAACGGACGGCAAATGGCTGGTCCATCTCGAGAACCTCAAGCCCGGCGGGCCGTTCGAGATGACAATCCAGGGTAAGAACAAGATCCAGTTCAAGCACGTCTACGTCGGCGACGTCTGGATTTGCAGCGGTCAATCGAACATGGAGTGGCCGCTCAGCTTCTCGGCCAACGCCAAGGATGCCATGGAACATTCCCGGAACGCGAACATTCGCCTGTTTACCGTGCCGAAAGTTCCCGAAGGCGCTCCGCAAGCCGACGTGATTCCCCAGGCCAACGTGCTCGGCAAGTGGCTGGAATGCAACCCGCAGACATCGGGCAACTTCTCTGCCGTGGCCTATTTCTTTGGCCGCGATCTGCAGAAATCGCTCAAGGTGCCGATCGGCCTGATTCACACTTCCTGGGGCGGCACTCCGGCGGAAGCGTGGACGAGCGTGCCCGCCCTGGTGGAGGAGCCAGCCCTCAAACATTACGCCGACAAGCAACGGAAAGACATGGTCGGCTACGCGCAAGCAATCGCGAAATATCTCGACGCCCTTGCCGAGCACAAGGATGCGCTCATCAAAGCCGCCGCGGACGGCCGCAGCTTGCCGCCTCCGCCGCCAAGCCCGGCGAGCCACCCGTGGTTTCCCGGCTCGCTCTACAACGGCATGATTGCGCCGCTCATTCCCTACGGCATCCGCGGCGCCATCTGGTATCAGGGCGAGTCCAACGCCGGCCGAGCCTACGAATACCGCACGCTGCTCGCCGCCATGATCAGGAACTGGCGCGCCGATTGGAAGCAGGGTGATTTCCCCTTCCTGATCGTGCAGCTAGCGCCGTTCATGAAGATCGAGAAAGAACCCAAGGAGAGCGAGTGGGCGGAGCTGCGCGAGGCCCAACTCCTGACCGCGCTCCACGTGCCCCGAACTGCCGTTGCGGTGATCACCGACGTCGGCGAGCAATTCGACATCCATCCCCGTAAGAAGGAGCCGGTGGGAGCACGCCTGGCCCTGGCGGCCCGAGCGCTGGCCAACGGAGAAGCCATCGAGTTTTCCGGGCCGATCTATCGGGACATGAAGATCGAGGGGAACAAGGCGCATTTGAATTTTGACCACCTGGGCGGCGGCCTGACGGCTCTCGTTTCCAAGGACGGCAAGCTGACCGGCTTTACGATCGCCGGACCGGACCACAAGTTTGTCACCGCCGAAGCCGAAATCCAGGGCGACACGGTCGTCGTCTGGAGTTCCAGCGTAACGCCGCCGGTCGCCGTGCGCTACGGCTGGGCCAACTTCCCAACCGGCAATCTCTGGAACCAGGCCGGCCTGCCCGCCTCTCCCTTCCGCACGGATGACTTCCCCCTGTTGACGGGCCCCAAAAAATGAGTTTGCCAGTTTGCCAACTGAGTTTGCCACGGTTGGCAAACTCAGTTTTCTCCATAAACAATTCAGGCAATGGAGGTTGCGGCCGGCAAAAAATGAGTTTGCCACGCAAGGGGCTGCCGCCCCTTGAAATCCTCGCCTAGGGAACGGGAATACCGATTTTTGTCAATGAGGCATCTTGCCCGGATGAGGAATTTCTCATTAATCCGTCCGCCAAATCACTTGGCGGTCT
>DASZFN010000441.1:0-5071 GCA_035939715.1 Gemmataceae bacterium
TAGCGGGTCGCGGCTAAACGACGAGCTTTTTGCTCAGCTTATTTTTTCCCGGAGCGACCGACGTGCAGGTAACCTGCGCTGGATTCAAAGAAGCGCCGCCGGCGCTCCTGTGCCCTGGGCGCCGGCTCCTTGTGCAGCGCGCTCAAATCAGCCAGGTTCGCCAGGCAGAAGGAACAGGCCACCGAGCGCAGATGAAATTCGATGTAATCTTGCTGGGCCGGCTCCAGCACCTTCAGGAGATAGCTGCCGAGCTGTTCGCGGCTGGGGCAGCTCAGGCGGTGCCGGCACCAGACGGCGCCGATGGAATGGTCGCCGTGATCGCGCTCCTGCATGGTGGTGCGCAGCAAGCGGCGCAATGATTCCGACTCGCGCAGGGCCTGCTCGACGCGCGAGGTTTCCGCTTCGCTGAGGGCATCTTCCAGGTAGCCGTGCAGTTGCTCGCGCGTGATTTTCAACATGGCTCAAGCTTGCAATTCAGGGAAAACTTCCGGCGGCAAGCCGGCGGCGCGAATATGCTCGCAGAGTTTCTTGACCGCTGCGAAGCGAAAATTCGCCACCTGCTGTTCGCTGATCTTCAGGAATGCCGCCACGTCCCGGTTGGCCCAGCCCTTGACCAGCAACAACTCAAGGACCTTCAGACGCAGGTAATCGCCGCGTTCTTGCCATTGCCGAATCATCATCCCCAGGCATTTCGTGATCGCTTCCTCCTCCAGTTGCCGGCGCTCGTGGCTGCGGGCCATGCTGGAGGCGGCGGGGTGATGATCGAATTGCTGCTGCAAGACGTCGCCGGCGCCTTCGGAGGCGGTGTGGAGAGGATGTCTTCCGGAGCGGCGCAAATGGTCAGTAATCTTGTGCGAGGCGATCGTGAAGAGATAGGTTTGCAGCTCGCGCTTGTCGTCGAAGTGGGGGAGGCTGTTCAGGAAGCCGATAAAGGTTTCCTGAACGACATCTTCACTGGTGCTGCGATCGCGCAGGCGGCGCTCGACAAACGCCAATAGCCGGCCCTCGTAACGGGCGATCAGCGTCTCCCAGGCGCGCGAATCGCCCTGGCGAATCTGCTGGATGAGCAAGCGGTCAGCTTCCGAGGACATAGGACCCGCCGATGAAGGATGATGAACCCCACCATTGTAAGAGAAGTCCCGCCTCGCATGCAACCACCGTAGGTCAGGATTTCATCCTGACTTGATTATCAAATCGGCCAGGATGAATCCTGACCTACGAAACCAGCCAGATGCCCACGCCGACCGCAGCGATAAAACCGAGCATGCCCAGGCGCAGCCAGAGGGTGTAATATCCCTTGGTCGCTTCCTCCAGCCGGAAGTAGCCGGCGACCGCCATCAGAAACGCCACCAGGCCGGCCAGGAATTTGCCCAGCAGCAGCATGCGGTCCTGGCCGCGCAGCTCGCCCTCCTTCTCGAGCATGTAGCGCAGATCCTTCGACTCGAACAGCACCTGGATCTCGAGTTGCTTGACATGCCCTGCGACCGGCACTTCTTTATCCTCGGCCGGCTCAAAATGCTTGGCGAGGGTCTCGATGTAGGAGAGCGGCGGATCCCACCTCAGGGCAATGCCCTGGTCGTTCAGATATTTCAGGAGTTGCTTCTTGGCCTCGTCGAGCGCATTTTGCTTAGCCTCTTTTTCCTCGACGCCAAACCCTTGGACGACCCAGGACTGAAGCACCTGACTCTTGCCGGTCCGCAAAGGCGCAGGCGGGCGGAAGGAAGGCCTGCCTGCCAGGGCCGAGGTAGCGCTTACCAGCAGCCCCACCAGCACCAGGCTCGTCAATTGTGTCGGTCGCATCACAGCTTCCTCCAGTGCCTGTGGCGGCAAGTTTTCAACTTGCCGATGGACAGGGCAAGTTGAAAACTTGCCCCCCACAGGGTCAGGCATAACGCAAGCGCACCCGTCGAGCCACGGCCGGCGGCGGTTGTTCCCAGGGACTGACCAACTGAACGATGGCGGCGGCGTTCGTCAAAACCAGCGTGCCGCGCCAAGGATCCTGCCAGACCAGGAGCAGGGCCAACCCCCAGAAGCCGGCAGCCAGGACCGGGGCGAAGCTGAAGCGATGCGGCCGCCGGCGCTCCGCCAATTTCCACCAGCGCAGGGCGAAGAAAGCGAGCGCGAAATAACTCAGGTAGCCGGCCGCATTGGGGAGGGCGTTGCTCAGGCTGCTCACAATCCTGCCATTCTGAGCAGGAGCGGCTGCCGTGACGATCTCGCCGGAGCCAGGCAGGAAAGGCGACCACCCGTCCAACCAGAGCGCGCCCAGCCCGATGCACATGCCCAGCACCATCATCACGACCCGGCGCGACCAACCGTCGCCGCGCTGGCTGCCCCACAGCTTGGCCGGGACCAACACGACCCAGCAAGCTGCCACGGTGAGGAAGAACTCCTGGCCGATGGCCGTGGGCGTGAGGTTTCCCTGGCCCAGGGCCGCCCACAGGACCGTGATCACCGCAGCCAGAATCGCCGACAGCGACAGCGAACCGCACAACTCCACAATCTGTGCCCGCACGGACGGCGCCGGCAAGGCAACTGGAATGGATTGCAAGGGCGCGGGCCGCTTGGGCGGTGCCGCACGCGCTGCGAACGGTGGCGCTTCAGCGGGTTTAAGCACCACGGGCTGCGGGTCCTTCCCGGCCGCTTCAATGACCTTGGCCATCTCCTGGAGGCTCGCATAGCGGTGGGCTGGGTTCTTGGCCAGCGCCTTGCCGACGATGTTCACATATTCGGCCGGCAGCTTGCCAAGGTCGGGCGGCGAGGTCAGGTGCTTCATCAGGATTTCGCCCGCACTCTCGCCATCGAACGGCACGCGCCCGGTGATCATCTCATAGAGAATAATGCCGCTGGCGTAGACATCGATCTGCTTGTTGTAGTTGCCGGTGGAAATCTCCGGCGCCATGTAGTGCACGGTGCCGACGCTCTGGGTCTGCGCGGTGCGCTGGCTGCCGCTAATGAACTTGCTGAGCCCATAGTCGCCGACCTTGACGATGCCGTTCTCAATGAAGATGTTGCCGGGTTTCAGGTCGCGGTGCACGATGCCGTGATCGTGCAAATAAGCGACGGCCCGGGCCAGCGCCAGGAACCACTGCTGGGCCAGCTCGTGCGGCAGACCTTGCGGATGACGGCTGAGCACGATGTTGAGCGGCTCGCCGGCGATGTACTCCATCACGACCCAGTGATCGCCCTGGGCATCCGTCTTCATGTCGTAAAGCGACACCAGGTGCGGATGCTTGAGGTTGAGGCATTGGGCCATGCCGCGCAGCTCCACTTCCTGATTGCCCCGCACCAGCTTGAGCGCAACCTCCTTGCCGCCGTCGCTGACAGCATAATAGACTTCCCCAAAGCCGCCGCGGCCGACGCCGCGCTTGATGGTGTAGCCATCCAGCGGCCGCTGTCCTGAGTTGTACGTGAACTTCATCGCAGCCCCCTAACAGTGACCAGTGGTCGGTGATCAGTGGTCAGCGAAAGGCATCCTTACTGACCACTGCTCACTGATCACTAACCACTTCTTCACATCCGCCCCGTCCCTGTTCCGACAGGTTCTATGGCGAAGGCGAAGTCGTCGCCCGTCACGGTGGAATTCGGCCGCAGCGAGCCGCGCTCGTGGCACTGCTGCCCGTCGATGGTCAAATCGCCGGCGTAGCGCACCCCCAGACCTTCCTTTTGCCGGTACAGCACAATCGGCTGCTGCAGGTCGGGCATGGCCACGTGTACCTGCGTCCCCGGGCCCAGTACCAGTGTATCAGCCATGAGCAGCACGCCGTCAACGGATAGAGGCAAACGGTGGCCGCTCACGATGTCCAGCCGGGCCGACGCGCTCACCGGCACCGGCTGGCGAAACTGAATCTGGCACGAGCCGCCGAGCGTTATCCGGTCCCCCGATTGCAACAGCGCCTTGTCCGTCGGCCGGGTGTTCACCTGCACCGCGCGCGTGGCTTCCAGGACATAGCCTTCGCTATCCCGATTCACGGCCGCATGCACGCGCGAGACATCGGCGAACAGCGGGATATCCACATACGCGTCCGGCGTCGCCTGTCCCAGGGTCACGCGGTTCCCCAGGCAAACCAGAAAACCGCCCACGCCATCCACCCACAGGAGAAAGCGCTTGTCCGGCTGCTCGTGCGCCGCCTGCTTGTCTTCCTGCTTGGGCAGCGAGGCGATGGTCTGCGGCTCGATGGTGCGCCAGGCCAGGGCCCGCGCCTTGCGCGCCTCAAAATGCTGAGGCGCCATGGCTAAAACTTGTTCGCTCAACCGGACCACCTCACGCCAATCGCGCTGGTTGGCGGCTTCATGAAGCTGCACGAGCAGGCCGGAGAACGACTGATGGTGTTGCTCCAGGCTGGCGATAAACTGCTCGACGGCATCGGCCTGGCCAAGCAGCGTGCGCACGCGGCTCATGGTCTGGAGAGCCTGCGCGAATTCACCGCGGGCCGCTTGCTCGCGGGCCAGCACCCAGCTCTTGGCCGCTTCCTCCAGCGCTTGCAGCTCGGGTCCAGCCACCGAGCGATTCCGCAATTGCGTGATCAGCTCCACGGCGCGGCTGGCTTCCCCCGCCTGGAGCAGAGACCGCACTTCGGCAAGGCCGAGGCGCGTCAAGGCTTGCCGCAGCCGGTCCGCTCCACTGCCGCTCACGCCGACCTGTTCGGCGGCGAGCAAATCATTCCAGGCCGCGCCGACATCCTCATGACGCAGATGCCGTTCGCCGCGTTCCACCAAACCCTGGGCCGCCTGTATCAGCAGCTCCCACGAGCGCTTGTGCCCGCAAGCGGCCGGCTGGCACAGCAAGCGATGTGCCTCCTCGTAGCGCCCGCATTTGAGCGCCTCGTGAGCCTGCCGCAGTGCTAGCCATGCGAAGCCGAGCATTGGTTTTGGTGAGGAGTGAGTGGTTAGTGGTGACTGGTCACCAGGATCATTATAAGGGAAAGAACCCGAAGGTGTTCGGCTTGCAGCTCCCGTTGGCCACCCCAAGTGGCCTCTCATTCCCTCTATTAGAGGTACCGCTCACCTTCGGGCCAAGTTTCTCGCAAACCCTCGTTCCCAGGCTCTGTCTGGGAACGCACTGCTCGCG
>DASZFN010000442.1:0-1737 GCA_035939715.1 Gemmataceae bacterium
GCATAGCGGCCGTCGGCATCTTCGACCTCGCGGCGGCGCTTGCGATATTCCGAGCGGAACAGGTTGCGCAGAATCGTGAACAGCCATGCCGGCATGTTGGTGCCGGGCTCGAAGGAATCGATGTGCGAGAGCGCGCGCAACAGCGTCTCCTGCACCAGATCGTCGGCGCGGTCGATATTGCCGCACAACGAAATGGCGAACGCGCGCAGGCTCGGCACGGTGGAAAGCACTTGGTCGCGTATCGCAGGGTCAAGCTTCATTGCGACGAGCCTCTGGCTTTCAGTCTTGATCGCTCAAGCGGCGGACCAGATCGGCGATGTGCTGCGGCACGCCCTGATTGACGACGTCGTCGTACATCGACCGCAGCTGCTGGCCGATCTTGGCCTGGACCTCACGGCCCAGCCGTGCCTCGGGTTTCGGGGGATTGACCGGCGCGCCCATGGAATCTCGGGTTTCTGGCTTGTCCGAAGCTGGCTTGTTGGTTTCTGGCTCTACCGCTTCGAGATTGGTCCTACGGTGTTTCATTTCGCCATTTTTCCCCCGTTCGCCCATGTCAAACCCACCCTTGGTACGCACAAGCCCCACCGAGTGGGGCCAACGCTCGGTTTTGCCCATTGTTCCAGGGGTTGGGAACATTTTTGGAACTTTTTTCGCCCGGCTACGTTTTTGTGGGTTAGCTTCGGGAACCCTGAAGGGGAGGGCGTTGTGCCTAATTCACAAGCAGTACTCCAACACCTACCGTTTCTGCGCCGTTATGCCCGCGCCCTGACCGGCAGTCAGGCCTCTGGCGACGCCTATGTGGCCGCTACCCTGGAATCGCTGATCGCCAGCCCGGAAATGCTGGCCGAAACCGCCAATTCGCGGGTCGGGCTCTATCGGCTCTTCACCAAGATCTGGGGCTCCTTGGCGGTGAACGGCAAGCCCGAGGCGGCCGCGGGCGTTTTGCCGCCCGAGCAGCACATCACCCAGATCACGCCGCGGCCCCGGCAGGCCTTCCTGCTGGTGGCGCTCGAGGGCTTTTCCGACGAAGACGCAGCCCAAATTCTCGGCTGCGACCTTACGACACTGCGCAATCTGGTCGAGGAATCCGGCCGCGAGCTAGCGGCGGAAATCGCCACCGACGTCCTGATCATCGAGGACGAGACCTTCATCGCCATGGATATCGAGGCCCTGGTGGAAAGCCTCGGCCATAACGTCATCGGCATCGCCCGCACCCACAACGAGGCGGTCGCCCTGGCCAAGAAGAAGCGCCCGGGCCTGATCCTGGCCGATATCCAACTGGCCGACGGCAGCTCCGGCCTCGATGCGGTCAACGAGCTGCTCGGCACCTTCGAAGTGCCGGTGATTTTCATTACAGCCTATCCGGAGCGTTTCCTCACCGGGCAACGGCCGGAGCCGGCGTTCCTGATCGCAAAGCCGTTCCAGCTTGCAGTGGTCTCGGCGGTGGTGAGCCAGGCCCTGTTCTTTGGCCGCAAAGCCCGCCATCGCGAGCGCCAGCCAGTCGAACGTCAGCCCACGGCGTAGTCCTTCGCCGACCATTTCCCTCCGAGGCGTCATGGCCGGGGCTTGTCCCGGCCATCCACGTCTTTGGCGTTAGGCTCAAAACGTGGATGCCCGGCACATAGGCGAGCGAAGCGACGCCGTTCTTCGAACGGCTATGGCCGGGCATGACGGTTAGTGCGCGCGCGCGGACAAAAAAGTCAGGGCGCAGCCGATCGGCATATCGGCTGCGCCCAA
>DASZFN010000443.1:0-7452 GCA_035939715.1 Gemmataceae bacterium
GCCGCGTTCGCGCAGCGCGCCAAGCAATTTCAGAGCACGGTCACCGTGGCCAAGAACGAGCAGCGCGTCAACGGCAAGAGCCCGCTGGAGCTCATGCTGCTGGCGGCGGAGCAAGGCACGGAGCTAACTCTTGAAGTGGCAGGTCCGGATGCGGAAGACGCCTTGCCGGTCCTGGCGGAAATGCTGGCGTCGCCCGGAATTGAGGAATCATCCGAATCGCCCCTGCCGCCCAAGGGCTGACAAGGGTGACATGCTGCAGATTCCGCAGCCCGCAGCGCCAGCAAGGTCCCTTGCCGGCGCTGCGGGCTACGGATGCAAATTTTGCATACATGGAAATCAAACGAGGCATCGCCGTCTCTCCCGGTGTAGCACTCGGTCCAGCCCTGGTGCTGGACACGGAGTCCTTTCGCATCCCGCAGCGCTTTGTAGGCCCGGAGCATCTGGCCGGGGAAGCGGCCCGGCTGCGTGAGGCCCTCAAGCAGGCGGCCGCCGAAGCCCGCGCCAACCAGGCGGCGATCAGCGATAAGCTCGGCCGCCAATACGGCGCCATTTTTGAGGCGCATGCCCATCTCATCGAAGATCCCGCCCTCGCCGGCGAGATTGAAAGTCTTATTATCCAGCGCGGTTTTGCCGCCGAGTATGCGGTAAGCCGGGTCATGCGCCAGCACGCCAAGACCCTGGAGAGCATCGACCGCGGCCACTTTGCCACGCGCGCCGTCGATCTCTTTGATATCGAGAAGATCGTGCTGCGCAACTTGCTGGGCCAGCGCCGCGAGCAATTGCAGCATCTGCAAGAGCCGGTCATCGTGCTGGCGCATGATTTGACGCCCAGCGAAACAGCCATCCTCGATCCGCAGAGAGTGTTTGCTTTTGCTACCGAAGCGGGCGGACGTGCCAGCCATACGGCGATCATCGCCGGCGCCCTGGAGATCCCCGCCGTGGTCGGCCTGGGCCGCTTTGTCACGGATATCTCCGGGGGAGACCTGGTGATTGTGGACGGCAATCACGGCGTGGTCATCCTCAATCCCGACGAGGAGACCCGCGAACGCTATGAGAAAACGCGCCGCAGCCATTTGAGCTTTGAAAGCCGGCTCGGCGAACTGCGTGATTTGCCGGCCGAGACGCGCGACAAGGTGCGCGTCTGGTTGCACGGCAACATCGAGTTCCCCCAGGAGGCCACCCACTGCGTGGCGCGCGGCAGCGACGGCGTCGGCCTGTACCGCACCGAGTTCCTTTACCTCGGCAAACAGACCGACCCAAGCGAGGCCGACCACCTCGAGGCCTACGCGATGGTCCTGCGCCTGCTGGGCTCCCAACCAGTGGTCATTCGTACGCTGGACCTGGGCGCCGACAAGTTTGCCACCAGCACACAAACCAATCCGGACGAGCGCAATCCCTTCCTCGGTGTCCGCAGCGTGCGCCTCTGCCTGCGCAATTTGACCTTGTTCAAAACGCAAATGCGTGCCATTCTAAGAGCCAGTGCCCTGGGGGACGTGCGCATCATGTTCCCGATGGTGAGTACGATCCTGGAATTGCGGCAATGTAAAATGATCCTGGCCGAGGTAAAGGAGGACCTTGAAGAAGAAGGGATTGCGTTTAATCGAAAACTGCCTGTGGGGACAATGATCGAAGTCCCGTCGGCCGCGATTATGGCTGACCAGCTTGCCGGCGAGGTGGACTTTTTCTCCATAGGCACGAACGACCTGATTCAGTATACTCTCGCCGCCGACCGCACCAACGAGGCGGTGGCGTACCTGTACAACCCCGGCGATCCGGCCGTGTTGCGGCTGATCGACCTGGTGGTGAAGGCCGCCCTGAAGCACAAGATTGAAGTGAATGTCTGCGGCGAAATGAGCGGCGAACCGATTTATACGCTGCTGTTGTTAGGAATGGGTCTGCGGCAGCTCAGTGTGACGCCGCACAAGATCCCGGAGATCAAAAAGATCATCCGCTCCGTATCTTTGGATGAAGCCAAGCAGGTCGCCCACGAAGTAATGTGCCTGGAAACGGCACGCGATGTGAATAACTATTTGCGGGAGCAAACCCGGCGAATCCTTCCAGAAGTGGTAGGCTAGGAATCGAGGCATTGAGCGTTGGCATCTTGAGATGGACACCTGGTTTCTCACCGGTCTCTCAACGGCCAATCCTCAAGCGCTCCATTCTGCTGAGCTATCCCGCATGCCTGTGAAGCGGCGCTCGTCGCCCGGGCAAAAAGGGGACATTCTCCTTTTTTGAAGGCCAGGGCCACTGACGGCAGCGCCGGCAGCCGAAGCTCGTGCTCGCACCGCCGGGCGGAAACGCGGTTTCCGTTTCGGAGATTCGGCGCAGTCGCGCACGACCTTCCGTTGTCCACGGACATGCCCGGTATCCACCTTCTCGGACTTCCCCGCCGGCCTTGCCTCTCTGCCGCGGACGCCACGGTATGGTTTGCGACAAAGTCCGAATTCGATTCCGCAAGACCGGCGACCTTCGTTTGATCAGTCATCATGACCTGATGCGCTGCTGCGAACGCATGCTGCTCCGTGCCGCCCTTCCGTTTCACTCCACGTCCGGATTCAATCCCAAGCCGCGCTTGATCTTCGCCATGCCTTTGCCGCTGGGCATTAGCGGCAGCCAGGAAATCGTGGAATTGGAGCTGGATCAGGAACTGCCTTTGGAAGAGGTCCAGGCCGCCCTGGTCAGGCAGGCCCCGCCGGGATTGGCAATCCTCGCGGTCGAGCGCATTGGTCGGAAAACGACTGCCCACGTTCGCCGCGCGACATATCGCATCGCGCTGGAAAAGAACGCAGACCAAGGCCTGGCGGAGCGGATTCAGGTCCTGTTGGCGGCCGAGGCCTGCTGGATCGAACGCGAGCGGCCGCAGCACAAGAGGCTAAACGCGCGTCCGTTTGTGAGCGACATTCGCCTGGAGCCCGGTGCCCTGGAGATGGAACTGGTGGTGACGCCCAACGGCACGGTCCGGCCTGATGAGGTGATGAAACTCCTTGGGCTGGACGATCTGCTCGAAGCGGGCGTGCTCGTGGAAAGAACAAAGTTGGAACTGGATGAAGAAGCATTAACCCCTATGCCGGCCCCGGAACATTCCGAGGATTTGCCGGCGGTAACTTAGTGTCGGCTGCTTTGTAGGGCAGGTTTTCAACCTGCCATGCAGCCTGGCAGGTTAGAAACCTGCCCTACGAAGCAGCGGCCCTGGTCAACACTTGACCGAATGTTTGCACTAACGCAGTAAGGAATCACATGAAAAAAGAGATGTTAATCAATGTTCTGCAGCCCGAGGAATGCCGCATCGCGATTGTCGAGGACGGCGTCCTGGAAGAGCTGTATGTCGAACGAACCAGCCAGGAGAGCTACGTCGGCAATATCTACAAAGGTCGCATCGTCAATATCGAGCCGAGCATTCAGGCGGCGTTCGTCGATTTCGGCATCGGCCGCAACGGCTTCCTCCATGTTTCGGATGTCGAGCCGGCCTACTACCGCCACCTGGAAGGCCATCGTTACGAAGAGCGCGGGCGCCGGGATAACCGGGGTCCAGGCGGACGGCGGCCGCCTCCGCCTGCCGAGGAAAGCCTGGAGGACAGGTATCCGGAAACCGAAGCCATGCCGGATGAGGAAGCGGACGAGGAGACGCCGCCGGCAGCCGCAGCGCCGGCGACAGCCGAATCGGAGCCGGAGCGTGAACGCCGTCCGCGCAAGGGCAGAGGCCGCGGCCGCGGTAAGGGTCGAGGCCGGCGCACACGCCGTGGCCCGCGCGACGAGCGGGGCCCCGGTGAAGAAACGAGTCCCGCTGGCGACCAGCCTGAGAATCAGGACGCCGGTGGCTCGGCTAGCGCCGACCGGCCGGCTGCGCCGGAACCGCCTTCCGAAGATCGACCCGAGCCGCCGAGGTTCATGGAATCCGCCGAGCGGCGGACCGAGGAAGACGAGGCCCAGGGCAGCGGCGAATCAAGTCCCTCGATCGATGATGAGGACATCTTCTTTCCGCGGCCTGGGCAAACCGCACGACATGAACCGAAAGCCGCTGAACCGGAATCACGGGAAGAAGAAAACTTGCCGGCCATGACGCCGGAAATGGAAGAAGAACCTTCTTTCCATGATGACGACACCACGCTGGAGCGTGAACTGGAAGAGCCGGAGGGGCAAGCGGAACCGGCGGACGAACTGCTGGAGGAAGATGAAGGCTTTTTCTCCGACCCGGCGCAGACCCCGGAAGAAACGCACGAGCAGGACATCCGCCATGCAGACGAAGCCGAGGACTTTCAGGAGGAAGAAGAGGGCCGTTATCGCCGCCGCCGGGGGCCGATGCGCGATCAGCGCCGGGGCGGTCCAAGACGGCGCATGATGGGGCGGCCGGGCGCCGGCCGACCCAAGCCGCTTATCCAGGACATCTTCCGCCGCGGCCAGGAAGTGCTGGTACAGGTAATCAAGGAAGGGATCGGCACCAAGGGCCCGACCCTCAGCACCTACATCAGCATTGCCGGCCGCTACCTCGTGCTCATGCCGGGTCTGAATCGCGTCGGCGTGTCGCGCAAGATCGCCGACGACGAGCAGCGCCGCCGCCTGCGCGAGATTTTCCACGAGCTGCAGCCGCCCAAGGGGCTCGGCTTCATCATCCGCACGGCCGGCATCGACAAGACGAAAAAAGAATTGCAGCGCGACCTCGCCTATTTGTCACGCCTCTGGCAAGTCGTCGTCCGGCGCATCAAGAAGCTCAAGTCGCCGGCCGAGATTTACCAGGAAAGCGACATGATCACGCGGACGATCCGCGACACCTTCACCAACGACATCGACACCATCTGGGTGGATGAGCCGGCGGCGTTCGAGCACGCGCAGGAGTTCCTGCAGATCGTCATGCCGCGCTACGCCACGCGCATCAAGCACTACACGGATTCCGAGCCGTTGTTCCACCGTTACGGCATCGAAAACGAGATTGCCCGCATTCAGCAGCGGCACGTGCCGCTGCCGCACGGCGGTTCCATCGTCATCGACCAGACCGAGGCCCTGGTGGCCATCGACGTGAACAGCGGCAATTTCCGCGCCGACAACAACGCCGAGGAGACAGCCTATCAGATGAATTTGCACGCCGCCCGGGAGATAGCCCGGCAACTGCGCCTTCGCGACCTGGGCGGGGTCATCGTCAACGACTTCATCGACATGCGCGAGGACCGGCATCGTCGCGACGTCGAGCGTGCCCTGCGCGACGCCGTGAAGCGCGATCGCGCCCGCACCAAAATTCTCAAAATTTCCCAGTTTGGCCTGATCGAGATGACGCGCCAGCGCATCCGGCCTTCGCTCAAGCGCAGCGTTTACCAGGACTGCCCGCACTGCCGCGGCACCAGCCAGGTAAAGACCTGCGAGAGCATGAGCATCGATGTAATGCGCATGTTGCAGCTCGCGGCCCATCGCGAAAATATCAACCGCATCAACGCCCGCGTCCACGACGACGTCGCCAGTTACTTGCTTAACCGCAAGCGCAAGGAAATCACGCGCCTGGAAGAATCGGGCGAATTGCAGATCACAATAACGTCGGCCGGTGCCGCAGTTTCCCCGGAAATGCTGGAATTCGTTTGCTACGACAACAATAATAACGAAGTGAAATTCCAGGCTTTTGAGGAAAGCAAACCGCGCAGACGCTGAAAGGCAGAATGGTCACTCGTCATTGGTCATTCGTCATTCGCGATCCGCGAATGACGAATGACCAATGACGAATGACCAGACTCAGAGACCCTGACCTGCACTTGACAGCTTTCCCACCCCTTCTATAATCCGCCGCCCACACGTTCATCTTCTCATCGGCACCCGGTTTGACCGCTTTGAGCCGAAGCTTAGGGAAGCGTGCGTAGCCATGTTTCGCAGGGAGGCAGCGTGGCGACCCAAGGAATCGGAAAAGGACTGATTGCGTCACTGCTGGCGGTGGCAGGTGCGGTGCTCTGCTGCGTCTTGTGCCGCGCCCAGGACATCGTGCGCTTCAACCACGATGTGCCGGGAGACTCGAAGTCCATTGTCCTGCATGCCGATCAGATCGTGACCTGGGTCGAAGGCCCGGAGCGCGTGCTGCTGCTCAAGGGCAAGGTCATGATCGAGCACGGCGGCGTGCATATCCAGGCGGAGCAGGCGGCTGCCTGGCTCGATCAGGAGGAATACCGGAAGACAGGAATCCAGCGCCTGACGATCTATGCCGAAGGCAATGTCGTCCTGGAAAACGGCACGGAAAGCCAGACGACCGCCCGAGCGCTCATCCGCCTGAGCACGCGGGGCGAAATCAAGCTGCGCTCGCATAACAGCAAGGTGATCCAGCAGCCGGATCCCGGCGATCCGCTTTACCAGCGCGGCCAACAGCAACGCTCTGCTCCGGGCAAGACAAGCCGGGCCGCAGACATACCGCCACGAAGGGTTCCGCTTATCCGCGCCCAGAACGCGGACGAGTCTGCCACTTCGCAGTCGCCCCCCGTCCCAGGCGTTCCCGTGCCAAATCAAGTTCCTGCAACAGGAGGAGTGGCGCCGGCTGTTCAGCTTCCGGCGCCGGACTTTCGTCAGCCGGCTGCCCTAGCCGCGCCGGCGTTAGCTACGCCGGGACCAGCAGCCGGTGCAAATCCGGCAGCGCCAGGGCTGCCGCCTTTCCGGCCCGCGCAAATCCCGGTTCCATCCAACACAGCGCCGCCTGGCTCCATCGGGCAGCCCAACGCTCCCAACCGTGAGTTCACGGTTGTGCCGCGCACCTCGGCAGGCTTCAACCAGAAAAGCTTCGATCTCGGCGGTGAAACCGCCATTGTCGTGACCGGCGGCATCATCCTGATTGTCCGCGCGTCGGACGGCTCGGGCCTTCTGGACATGGAAGCCGATCGCCTCGTCTTCTGGACGCGCGGCAATGCCCAGGAGCTCCTCGGCAGCATGCGCAGCTCGCATGGCAGCGGCAAGGAGCTGGAATTTTACCTGAGCGGCAACGTGCAAATCAGATCGCGCAGGGCAAAAGAGGAGCGGCTGCTTCAGGCCGATGAAGTTTATTATGACGTCGGCCGCAACGTCGCCGTGGCCCTGCGTGCCGATATCTCGTTCGTCCAGCCGGGCGTCGCCGATCCCGTCCACATGAAGGCCCAGGAGCTGCTGCAACTCAATCCGGACGTTTTCAAGGGCATGAAGGCCGAGGTTTTTTCCAGCCGTCTGCCCTCCGACCCGGGCATCAAGGTTTACCTGGAGACTGCCACGATCACCCATGAGACCGTTCCCAGGCGCAACATCTTCGGCGCCCAGTTCATCAGCCGCACAACCGGACAACCCGAAACCGAGGAGCAGCGCATCCTGGACGGCCGCAACGTCTTTCTCAAGTTCGAGGATTATCCGATCTTTTACTTGCCCTTTGTGCAAGGCGACATCAACGATCCCTTGGGTCCCCTGGAAAACATCAGTTTCAACTACAACAGGATCTTTGGCTTTCAGTTCGATTCCTCCTTCAAT
>DASZFN010000444.1:0-15834 GCA_035939715.1 Gemmataceae bacterium
ACACTCTCCCAAACGGGATCAGGTCAGAGCCTGTCACCAATGATGTCGCCGCAAGCCCCCGGGACCAGCCTGGCATACGAGCACAAGGCATCAATCTTTTCACGGTCTCCTCGACCCACTGCCAAAACTACACGGTAGCACGACTAAGCCCCAGTTCCTTGCCGTTGTCGAGCCGCTCAGCGGCTTGCCCGCCTGGCAAACTGGCAAACTCAATTTTTTTTCGGACGCAACTTGTGCCGCTACCAGCGCTTACCTCGACAAATGACAAATGAGTTTGCCAACCATGGCAAACTCGGTGGCAAAGTGGCAAAGTCATTTTGGCAGGCGCGCTATGCCCCGACAGTGAATCGGCATGTATGCCCGACCACTGGTCCCAGATGAATCAAAAAGCGGAAAGTGGAGAAGAGGGCGTTACGGCTTCACGTCTTGCACCAACCTCGCGAGCGTTTCCAAATCTTCCATGTTCAGATCGGAAACCGCCCAGTAGGTTAAGCCGCCGCTGGTCCAGTGTATTAGATGGAAGCCCTGTTGCGTTTTTCGCTGCACAGGGCTGTCGGCGGCATCGGCGGGCTTCCAGATGAACAGATTGATGACGTGATCGCGCCGTTTGTAGACCAGGGCCGCCACCGGCTGGTCGTCGAGGTAATCCAGGCGGCCGCCCTTCAAGGGAAATCCCTGGTCCTTAAAGTCGCGCACCGGCGGAGCAAAGTTTACCTTGCCGTCGAACCACGGCTTGACCTTATGGCTGTTCGAGGATTCGATGTCGGTCAAGTGACCAAGCAATTGCGAGCGCACATGACTGGCCACCAGCTCCTTGACCAGGAAATCCCGGCCGGACGACTTCGAGGCGACCTGAACCAAGGCCCAGCCGCTCAATGCCAGGAGGGCCAGCGAAGCCGCCACCGCCAGCAGATGCTGCGGCCGCCAGCGGCGCCGGGGCGCCGGGGCAGCGGTCTCATCCGATGGGGCCGCCTCTTGCAGGCGTTTTTGAAGGCGTTCCCGCAAACGTGCGGGCGCCTGCATGTATAAGCCCGCCCCGCTCAGGGTTGTGCGCAGGTGCTGCTGCTGTTCCAGGGACTGGCTGCATGCCGGGCAGGACTGCAGGTGTTGTTCAAACTCCAGATTGCGGACCAGGTCGAGTTCGCCGTCCAGATAGCCGTGCAACAGGTCGTGAGTGTTCACATCAGGGTTCCTTGTCGAGTTGTTGCGTCAAACATTGGTGAAGCCGTTCCCGGCCGCGCGCCAGCCGCGACATTACTGTTCCAATGGCGATGCCGGACACCGTGGCAATCTCGCGGTAGCTGAGTCCTTCCAGTTCACGCAGGATCAGGACCTCACGGTATTCCATCGGCAGTTCCCCCAGCGCGTCCCGAAGCATTTGTTTCTCTTCTTCCTGAAGAAGGGCTTTTTGCGGGTTCGAGGCATCATCCGCGGCGGAATGCACGGTCTCATCAAAGGACTCGGCCAACTTGTCCGGCCGGTTGCGCCGCAGCCACGAATAGCATGTGTTCCGCACAATCGTGAGGAGCCAGACCTTGCCGTTGTCGCCGTGAAAGCTGTCGAAGAAGCGCAGCGCGCGCAGATACGCTTCCTGCACTAGGTCTTCGGCATCATGCTCGTCGTGCGTCAGCCAACGGGCCAGGTTGTAAGCGGCGTCCAGATGCGGCAAGAGCATCTGCTCATACCGTGTCTGCCGGCTTGCCTCTACCAAGCGGTCGTCCTCGCGAATTAGCCCTCATCTAAGTATACGCCGCCGCCGTCGTTTTATTCCCAGCACTTCAAGAAGCCTCTCGCAGAGTACACAGAGAGCGCAGAGAACTCTATGCGTTCTTTGCTCTGCGCTCTCTGCGTACTCTGCGAGAAATTTTCTTCGGGAATATTTCAGCAAGCCACGGCGTATAGGTCCCTGTAGCGTTTGCATTCACTGTTGTACCGAGGGGATCAAACATGCGCCATTCAACGCGGAAAATAATCGTTCTGCTTCTGCTGTTCGCGCCGGCCGCTGTGCTCGTGGACTGCACACAAAAAATGGACGAAGCGCCGGCAATGAAAGCCGCCGCCGAGCCTAAAGCCGCTGCCGAGCCTGCTGACCAATCAAGCGGCCCCGTGCAGGAAATCGTCATCGACAATTTCACTTTCGCACCGGCCACGGTGACCATCGCGCCGGGTACGCGCGTGGTGTGGGTCAATCACGACGACGTGCCGCACACCGCGACCAGCACCAGCAAGCCCAAGCGCTTCGACACCGGCACCCTGGATACCGACCAAAAGTACGCCCACGTGTTCACCGAACCCGGCACCTACAACTACTTCTGCGCCGTGCATCCCAAGATGACCGGCCAGATCATCGTCAAGTAACTGTTACCCATTCCAAAAAGGAGAACTCGCATGGCGAAGCGCATTACGCACAATCACTCGGACGACGGCGTGGACCGTCGCGGCTTTCTCGAATGCATGGCCTGGGCCGGCACGGGCGTGGTCTGGGCCGCAGCCGGCGGCCTGCTGACCTCCCGGTCGTTTGCGCGGGCAGCGGCTCAGGCCAAGGCAGACTTCACGTTCGTACAGATCAGCGACAGCCACATCGGCTTCAAGAAAGAGCCGAACAAGGATGTCATCGGCACGTTGCAGCAGACCATCAATCAGATCAACGCTCTGCCAACCCAGCCCGAGCTGATGATTCATACGGGCGACCTGACCCACCTCGCCAAGCCCGAGGAATTTGACACCGTCGCCGAGGTGCTCAAGTCCGCGAAGGTCGGCAACATCGTCTACGTTCCCGGCGAGCATGATATTTTCACCGATGACGCCAAGCTCTATCTCGAACGCTTCGGCAAGGGCACCAAGGGGCTCGGCTGGCAAAGCTTCGATCAGAAGGGCGTGCACTTCATCGGCCTGGTCAACGTGGCCAACCTCAAACCGGGCGGCCTGGGCACCCTGGGCGATGAACAGCTCGATTGGCTCAAGAACGACGTGGCCGGGCTGGGCGACAGCACGCCGATTGTCGTGTTCGCGCATGTGCCGCTCTGGACGGTGTACGAAAAGTGGGGCTGGGGGACACAGGACAGCGGCCAGGCGCTGGCGCTGCTCAAGCGGTTCGGCTCGGTCACGGTCCTGAACGGCCACATCCACCAGATACTGCAAAAAGTCGAAGGCAACATGACCTTCCACACCGCCCGCTCCACCGCCTTTCCGCAACCGGAACCCGGCAAGGCCGCATCTCCCGGTCCGATCAAGAACGTGGCGGCCGATCAGTTGCGGCGCATGCTGGGGCTGACCAAGGTGTCCTGTGTCGAGGGCAAGGGAGCGCTGGCTGTGGTGGACACCACCCTCGAAGGAGCGTAACGGCCCTACACAAGTGACGAGTGACGAGTGACGAGTGGCCAGTGACGAGTGATGAGTGCCAACTCGTCCCTCGCCGCTCGTCACTGGTCCCTCGCCACTTGTCACTGGCCACTGGCCACTCGTCACTCCGGCTACACTTTTCTCGAAGGTGACAACGATGCAAAAGCGGCAGGCGTTTACCCTTATTGAGCTGCTCGTTGTCATCGCCATCATGGCGATTGTGATCGGTTTGCTCGTCCCCGCTATGCAAAAAGTGCGCGAAGCGGCGAACCGGTTGAAATGTGCCAACAACCTGAAGCAGCTTGGGCTTGCCATTCATAACTATCACGCCTCGTGGGACTGCGTGCCGCCCGGCCTGGTATCTGACGGCAGCGATATCAGCGACGCCTGGGCCACGGGTTTCACGTTCCTGCTGCCGCATCTGGAACAGGATACGACGTACCGGATTTACAATTTTGCCGCCGGCTGGTTTGATCCGTCGAACTACGATGCGGTCGGCATCGAGGTGAAGGCGTTCTACTGCCCAAGCAATCGCGATCATGGGAGCATCAACCTGGCTCCTATCGCGCCCCAGTGGGACACGCCGCTGCCGCCGACCGCTGCGAGCTGCGATTATGCTTTTTGTCGCGGCGCCAACGGGGCCCTCCATCAAAACTGGGAGCGGATTCCCCCTCCCGTGCGCGGCGTGTTCAATATCCGGCCCCAGGATAACCTGCGCTCGCTGCGCTTGACGGATATCCTCGACGGCACCAGTACGACGTTCGCCATGGGCGAGGCGGCGGGCGGCAATCCGGCCTTGCTCATCCGCGATCCAAATAACCCGACTCAGCCCGGCACGGATCAGAACGGCCAGCAAACGCCAGCGGATCAATCGTGGAGCGCTGCCGGCATCGGCGATACCAGCCATCCCTACTATGCTTCGGTGTTCGCTGTCACCGCGCAGTATGGACTCGCGCCCGACCCGCGCGATGAGCCCATGAATAACCGCCTGGTCGCGCCCACGGTTTACAGCGGCGATCCACGCGGCGACAACCGCGCCGGCAGGGACTCGATCAGCGGCTTTCGCAGCCTGCACACGGCCGGCTGCAATTTTCTCTTCTGCGACGGCAGCGTCCGCTTCGTCACCCAGGCCATTCAAGCGGATACCTACCGCGCCCTGTCGACGTACTCCGGAGGCGAAGTGCTGCCGGCGAACGACTTTTGAACTGAACTGGCGCCGAAATCGCGCCCGCTTTGCTGAGCCAGGTCCGTTACCTTAAGAGGGCAAACGGAACTCTGAGGGACAGACTTTCTGCGCAGAGGCACTCCAGCAAGGACTTTTAAGGCGTCAGCCGCGCGGAAAGCGCTACTCCTCTGCCCGAAACAAGGATCTTGACACATTTCTCAGAAGAAGAGGCTACTTCATGCGTAACTGGTTCTCGAATCTGTTGCGGACTTTTCACCGTCGGCCGCGCGACGTGCGGCAGCGCCAGCGCCCCTTGATGGTCGAGGCTTTGGAAGCGCGCGAGCTGCTCGCCGCGGGCTTTATCCAGACCAACCTGGTCTCGGACATCCCCGGCCTGGCGGCTTTCACGGACGCGCAATTGATTAACCCCTGGGGGTTGACGGCCGGCAGCAACACGTCCTTCTGGGTGTCGGACAACCAGAATGGTTTCTCCACCCTCTACGACGGCCAGGGAAACAAGAATGGGCTCGTCGTCACCATTCCCAGCGCCGCCGGCAGTCCGTTCACGCACGCCACGCCGACCGGCACGGTCTTCAACACCGACGCCAACGGCAGCGACTTTGCTGTCACGGCCGCGGGGACAACTGCGCCCAGCATTTTCTTGTTCGCCACGCTCGACGGCACGATTGACGGCTGGAACGGGATCGGCACGAAAGCCATCATGGCGATCAACAACTCCGGGGCGATCTACACCGGTCTGGCCATTGACACCAGCAGCACTGCGGGCAACACCTTGCTCTACGCGGCCGACTGGGGCAAGGGCACGGTCGATGTCTTCAACGGCAGCTTCCAGCAGGTCGATCAAAACGCCTTTCAAGATAGCGCCATTCCCCAGGGCTTCCGCCCCTTCAACGTCCAGGACATCAACGGTCATATCTTCGTTACCTATGCCCAGTTCGACGCCGGCACCGGCGCCGACACGGGCACGGGCGGTTTCGTAGCCGAGTACACCCGTGACGGCGTGCTGGAGACAACCCTCACGGGCCAGGGCCATTTCAATTCCCCCTGGGGCGTGGCCCTGGCCCCCGCGAGCTTCGGCAACCTCGGCGGAGACCTGCTCGTCGGCAACTTCGGCGACGGGCATATCAACGCCTTCAACGCGAGCGGCCAGTTCGTCGATGTGCTGAAGGACGCGGATGGCAACCCGATCACGATCGGAAACCTGTGGGCGCTCAGCTTCGGCAACGGCGGCCCCGCCGGCAGCGCGAACACCCTGTTCTTCACGGCCGGCGTCACCGATGCGCCGGCCACGCTCTTCGGCGCGACGCACGGTCTGCTCGGCTCGCTTCAGGCCGAAACGGCCAACCAGCGCTTCGTGGCCCAGGTTTACCTGGATTTGTTGCACCGGCCGGTGGATCAGCTCGGGCTTAACGCTTTCACTGGTATGCTCAACCAAGGTGTTTCCCGCGGTCAGGTAGTGCTCGACATCGAAGGCAGCATGGAGTTTCGGGCGGACGAGGTGAGGGGACTGTACACTCAGTTCCTGCACCGCGCTGCCGACTCCGCGGGCCTGGCCGGGTTTACGAACTTCCTGGCAAACGGCGGGACAGTGGAGCAAGTGGAAGCGATCATGGTCGGCTCGCCCGAGTACTTCCAGCACCGTGGCGGCGGCACGAATGACGGCTTCCTGAACGCTCTCTACCAGGATGCTCTGAATCGCGCGGTCGATCCGACCGGACGCGCCGCGTTTGACATGGCCCTGGCCCAGGGCACCACGACCGGCATGGTCGCGGCAGACGTTTTTGGCGGCCGGGAATTTCAGCAAGATCTGGTGCGCGGCTTCTATCAGAGTCTCCTCAACCGCGCGGCCGACACGGCTGGCCTGAACTCCTTCGTAAACGCCCTGCAGCATGGAGAGACCGATCAACAGGTCATTGCCGCAATCGCCGGGTCCGATGAATTCTTTGCCAAGGTGTAAACGCGGCTCACACTCACCACTCACCTAACCCGGGCGAAGGTCAGCCAGTTTTTCGGTCAGCATCCTCAGGCCACGATTCAAGCGCCGCTTAACGGTGACGGCAGCGACACCCAGCACCCGGGCGGCCTCGGTTTGCGTCATCCCCTGGACCCGCACCAGGCCAAACGCTTCGCGCTCGTCTTCCGGCAGGCTATCAATGGCCTCCAACATGCGGCGGCCGTCCGGAGTCAGCCCGGAGGCACTGCTGGGGGGCGGCGCCGGCACCAGGTCTTCTTGCAGCCCCACGACGGAGGGCTGTTCATCTAAGCGGCGGGCCAGGTCATTCAACTCCCAGCGCATGTGCTGGTTGGCCAGGGCGAAGAACTGGCGCACAGTTTGCGGGCGGGCTTCGCGCATGGCCTTGAGCAGCCGTTCCGCCACGGCGCCGAGCAATTCCTCGACCTGCAAGTTCAACGGCGGCTGCGTCAGACGCGGATAACTCCGGTACAGCAGCCTGGCACACAGGAGGTGCAGCCGGCGCACGGCCCGATCCAGCAAGGCCCGGACAATCGGTTCGGCGGACGAATCCCCGCCCATCTCATCCAGGTAGCGCTGAACGACGACAGTGGTTTGTTCCTCGCTCATCGCACAACTCATCGGCCACAGGGCAGCTGCCGCGTGGCCGATTGTACCACGGCAGGATGTCCGCCCGCCACGCTTAGTAAGGCAATGACTGACACTGCAACCAGGAGATGAAGCATGTCTCAACCCCAACGCTATGAAGTCCTGGTCCTGGGCAGCGGCGAGGGCGGCAAGTATCTGGCCTGGCACATGGCCAAATTGGGACGCCGGACGGCGGTCGTGGAGCGGAAATGGATCGGCGGCTCCTGCCCGAACATCAACTGTCTCCCCAGCAAGAACGAAATCTGGAGCGCAAAAATAGCCGACCTGGTTCACCGCGCGGAGAAATTCGGCATGGTGACCGGCTCGACCGCGCTGGACATGGTGCGCGTGCGGGAACGCAAACGCGACATGGTTAACGGCCTGATCGCCATGCACCTGGAGAAATACAAGGCCAGCGGCGCCGAATTGATCATGGGCGCGGGGCGCTTCGTGGCGCCGAAAACAGTCGAAGTTCAGTTGAATGACGGTGGCAGCCGCGTGCTAACCGGCGACCGCGTTTTCCTCAACCTGGGGACGCACGCCACGATTCCGCCGATTCCCGGCCTGGCGGACGCCCGGCCGCTGACGAATATCGAGCTTCTCGAACTGGACTGGGTGCCCAAGCATTTGCTCGTCCTCGGCGGCGGGTATGTGGGTCTCGAATTCGCCCAGGCGTACCGGCGCTTCGGCAGCCGGGTCACCGTGATCGAGTACGGGCCACAGCTCTTAGGCCGCGAGGACCCGGACATCGCGGAAGAAGTCCGGCGCATTCTCCGTGCCGAAGAAATCGACGTCCTTCTCGGGGCCGACGTGCTTCGCGTCGAGGGACAATCGGGAGCGGGCGTCCGCCTGCGCGTACGGACGGCGGAAGGCGAACAGACCATCGCCGGCAGCGATATCCTGGCGGCGACGGGACGTACTCCCAACACCGCCGGGATCGGGCTCGATGTGGCCGGTGTCGAGCTGGAGCCGCGGGGCTACGTCAAGGTCAATGACCGGCTCGAGACCACCGCGCCCGAGGTCTGGGCGATCGGCGAGTGTGCCGGGAGCCCTCAGTTCACGCACGTGTCCTTCGACGACTTTCGGATCATCCGGGACAACCTTGCCGGCGGCAAGCGCAGCACACGCGACCGCCTCGTTCCCTACTGCCTGTTTACAGACCCGCCGCTGGCGCGCGTCGGCCTGAGCGAAGCGGAAGCCCGGCAGCGGGGGGTGGCCGTGCGTGTCGCGCGCCTGCCGATGAGCGCTGTGCTACGGACGCGGACCACGGGAGAGACGGCCGGCTTCATGAAAGTGCTCGTCGAGGCGGCGGGAGAACGCATTCTCGGCTTCACGATGATCGGCCCCGAGGCCGGGGAGGTCATGGCGGCCGTGCAGACAGCGATGCTCGGCGGCCTGCCCTACACGGTTTTCCGCGACGCCATTCTCACGCACCCGACGATGGCTGAAGGACTCAATGCCCTGTTCGCCGCCATCCCGCGCTCGACATGAGCCGCCGAGAGGCGACCGGGTCGCTAGACGCACTCTATCCCGCCACGCTTCGTATCGCGGCCGCTCCAGCAGCGGAACCGCGGACTGTGGAGGGTGGCACAAAAGTTATCCGCCCGGCAAGAAACCTGCCCCCCCTCAAACCACCGAGGCGAGCGACTACGCGGCACGACCCGTAACCTTCGCTGCCTTCTGCATCGGCGATTATGCAGAGCGACGTCGCTGAATACCAGATGGAATGTGGCGGACAGCCAATCGCGCTGCTCAAAGCCGGGACGCATCTAGCGGCGCGGCATTGAAGCGCAGTTGCCAGCGGATTTCGCCGCGGTTTGGCATGCACCGTGCGTTACTCCGAAGCAGAGAATACCGTCAGCGCCTGCAACGACTCTCTGTGTTACCCCCGCCACGCTTAGTTTTGTATCACGGGCCCGAGAGAAAGAGAGAGAAAAGGACTGTCCCTTTACCGCCAAAGAAAAGGAGAACCAGCCATGAGCCTCAATGCAACCTCGAGCCGTTCGGAGCCGAAAATGAGTAAAGCCAGGACCGCGAGCATGGCGCCCAGCGCGACGCCGCTGACCGGACAGCACGCCCACGAGATCCAGGCGTTTGGGTCGGTGGTTGCCATGCCGCTGGCCCTCGCCGAGAAGACGCGGCGCGAGAGTGTGGCCAACCTGAACCAGGTCCTTGCCGACACCATCACGCTCCGCGACCTCTACAAGAAGCATCACTGGCAGGTGTCCGGCCCAACCTTCTACCAGCTCCACCTGCTGTTCGACAAGCACTATGGCGAGCAGAACGAATTGGTGGACGGGATCGCGGAGCGCATCATGCTGCTGGGCGGCGTGAGTGTGGCGATGTCCGCCGACGTGGCCGAGATGACCCTGGTGCCGCGGCCGCCCAAGGGACGCGAGGAAGTGCCCGTGCAGATCTCGCGCCTGCTGCACGCGCATGAGATCATACTCAAGGAAGCGCGGGCGATGGCCCGCCAGGCTGCTCAGGAAGGCGACGACGGCACCAACGACCTCCTCGTGAGCGAGGTGATCCGCACCAACGAGCTGCAAGTGTGGTTCGTCGCCGAGCACGTCGTCGATGCGCCCCTCGTTCACGCGGACAATATTGGAGCAGCAAATGATTAGCGACCTAAAAGCACCAGCAGAAGCCGAGCGGCCGCGCCTCGGCATGGCCAGCGCGCTGGCAAGATTCGCACTGATCGGCGTCGTCCTTGCGGCGGTCGCCGGGGCGTTCGCCTATCTCGGCGGGTGGTTTACGCCGCACGAGCTGACCCCCGCGCGCTTCGCCGATGGTTTCGAGCAAGTCAACGGAGTGCATCCCGGCTTCCGGCGCAATCATGCCAAGGGCGTGGGCGTTTCCGGGTTCTTTGAGAGCAATGGCAATGGCGTGCGTCTGTCGAAGGCCGTCGTCTTTCAACCGGGGCGCGTGCCCGTGCTCGGCCGCTTCTCGCTGGGTGGCGGCCAGCCCTATGCGGCCGACACGCCGGCTGCCGTGCGCGGCCTGGGACTGCAGTTTTCCCTGCCCGACGGCGAGCTGTGGCGAACCGCGATGATCCACCTGCCGGTGTTTCCCTTCCGTACGCCCGCGGCATTTTACGAGAACATGATCGCGTCGAAGCCTGACCCGAGTACGCACAAGCCTGATCCCGCCAAGATGCAGGCGTTTCTCGCAGGCCATCCGGAAACCGCGCAGGCCTTCACGGTCATCAAGGGCCAGCCACCCTCATCGGGGTTCGAGAACAGCACGTTCCACAGTCTGAATGCGTTTCGCTTCATCAATGCAGCGGGCGATTCCATCCCGGTACGGTGGTTGATGACGCCGCTGCAGCCGTTCGAGGCTGCTGCTGCGGCGCCCAAGGACAAGAATTACCTGTTTGACGCGCTGATCGCAGCGATACACCGTCAGCCGTTGCGCTGGCGGCTTATCATCATCATTGGACAACGGGGCGATCCCACGAACGACGCCACCATCGCCTGGCCGGCGGGGCGGGAACAGGTGGATGTGGGAACCCTGACACTCGATCAAGTAGACAGCGACGAAACCAGTGCCGCCACGGATATCAACTTCGATCCCCTGGTGTTGCCCGCGGGCATCGCACCGTCGGACGATCCCTTGCTGAGCGCTCGCTCGGCGGTGTACTCGCAGTCATTCACCAGGCGTGAAGGCGAGACGAAGCAGCCGAGCGCGATCACCCCTGCCGAAGTACGGAAAGGAGACTGAGGATGCCAAGCGAACGCCGCCAATTCGCCGCCTTCTCGCGACTGCTGCACTGGACCATGGCCGCCATGGTCTTGACCATGCTTTGCATCGGCGTGGCCATGGTCGCCTCGCTAGCCGATTACCATGTGCTCGTGTCAATCCATCGCCCGCTGGGCATTGCGATTCTGATCCTGGTCGTGATTCGCTTCGTGAACCGCCAATTGACTTCGCTGCCGCCTTTTCCGGCCACGATGTCGCGCGCCGAGCGTCTGGCGGCAACAGTGTCCGAACTCACGATGTATGGTTTGATGTTCGTTCTCCCGCTGGTCGGCTGGGGAATGCTGTCGGCGGCACGCTATCCGATTGTCCTTTATGGATCCCTGCATCTGCCTTTTATCCTTCCGCATGATGCCATGCTCCATGCGGTGTTGCGGAAGACGCACACCATCCTCGCATACCTCTTTTTCCTGACATTCCTTGCTCACTTCGGAGCGATCTTGTTTCACACGCTGATCGTGAGGGACGGAATCCTGAAGCGGATGGCGCCCTGGAACATTCGACCACAGCAGGCCGCTGCCACCGAGCAAAACTGGCTGCAAGCCGGACGAGGCAACCTTCTGACGCCGGCAACAGAAAAGGATCCGCGCTGACTTCTGAGAGAGAAGATCCATCCCATCATCCCGTGGAAAGGAGACAAATCATGTCCCGGACCGTGGCAGAAGAGCTGGTAGACACCCTTGCCCAGGCAGGCGTCCAGCGCATTTACGGGATCGTCGGCGACAGCCTCAACCCGGTGACCGACGCCATCCGCCGCAGTGGCAAGGTCCACTGGGTGCATGTCCGCCACGAAGAGACCGCGGCTTTCGCGGCCGGAGCGGAGGCCCAGCTCACCGGACAACTGGCGGTCTGCGCCGGCAGTTGCGGTCCCGGCAACCTGCACCTGATCAACGGGCTGTACGACGCCCACCGGAGCGGGGCTCCGGTGCTGGCCATCGCCGCCCACATCCCCAGCTCCGAGATCGGCACCGGCTACTTCCAGGAGACCCACCCCGACCAGCTGTTCCGCGAGTGCAGCCACTACTGCGAGCTCATCTCGAATCCCCGCCAGATGCCGCGCGTGCTGCAGTCCGCCATGCAGCACGCGGTTAGCAAGCGGGGCGTTGCCGTGATCGTGCTGTCCGGCGATGTGTCCGCCATGGCGACGTCCTCGGACACCGGGGCGTTCGGGCCCGTGACCGCGTCCCCGCTGGTCCGGCCTGCGGACGCCGACCTGGCCCGCCTGGCCGATCTCCTGAACAAGGGGCGGAAGGTGGCGCTCTTCTGCGGCATCGGCTGTGCCGGCGCCCATGACGAGGTCGTGGCCCTGGCCGACAAGCTCAAGGCGCCGGTCGGCTACAGTTTCCGCGGCAAGGAGTGGGTCGAATACGACAACCCTTGCGCCGTGGGCATGACCGGGCTGCTGGGCTGGGGCGCCGCTTACAAGGCCATGCACGAGTGCGACGTCCTGCTGCTGCTCGGCACCGATTTCCCCTACGAGACGTTCATGCCGACAAACCCCAAGATCGCGCAGATCGACATCCGCGCCGAGCGGCTGGGTCGGCGCTCGAAGCTCGACCTGGGGCTGTGCGGCGACGTGCGCGACACGATTCAGGCCCTGCTGCCGCTCGTGGAGCCGAAAGCCGGCCGGGCGTTCCTGGACGGCATGCTCGAACAGCACCAAACCGCCCGGCGAAAGCTCCGCGCCTACGTGGATCATGTCAGCAAGCGGCGGCCGATCCACCCCGAATTCGTCGCCGCCACGCTGGACGAGTTGGCCGGCCCCGAGGCGGTGTTCAGCATCGACACGGGCATGTGCGCCGTCTGGGGTGCCCGCTACCTGCGTGCCGGCAAGGGCCGGCGCTTCCTGGGTTCGTTCAACCACGGGTCGATGGCCAACGCCCTGCCGCAGGCGCTCGGCGCGCAACTGACCTACCCCGGCCGGCAAGTGATCTCCCTGTCCGGGGACGGCGGCCTGGCCATGCTGATGGGCGATCTCCTGACCATCCCCCAGTACGAGTTGCCGCTCAAGATCGTGCTCTTCAACAACCACCGCCTGGGCATGGTGCAAATGGAAATGGCGGTCGTTGGCCTGCCGCATTACGGTTGCGAGTTGAAGAACCCCAACTTCGCGAAACTCGCGGAGGCCATCGGTTTGAAGGGGCTGCGGGTCGAGGATCCTGCCGAGGTCCGCCCCGCGCTGGCAGAGGCGCTGGCGTCCAGCGGCCCGGCCCTGGTGGACGTCGTGACCGACCCAAACGTTCTCGCCATGCCGCCGAAGGCGACGGTGCAGCAAGCCAAGGGCTTCGCCCTGGCCATGACCAAAATGGCATTCACTGGTGAGGTTGAGGACGTGATGGATACGGTCATGGCCAACTGGCGGGAACTCGTGTGACGACGGTCACGCCGTTGTAGCTCTGCCCCGCGTTGAGTCACACCGCAAAGTTGCCTGCCAAACCATGGCAACCTATGACGCCGGACCGGGTGCAGCGTTGGCGCGAGTTGACCGGCAATCCTTTCAAAGGCACGTTCAGATACCCGCCGCCCTTTGACCCAAAGGCCCACCGCCCAGCGACGAATTTGGCGACCGGCGGCCTCATCGATAATCGGCCAAATTGGTTTGCATGCATGCACGGGGTACTCAGGCGTGCATTGCACTCACCGGGACAGATTCTCATTAATCCGTCCGCCAAATCACCTGGCGGTCTGTGGCGGTCTTGAGAAATCTTGGCAAATTTGTGGCGAAAGTACGGAAATGCTATTGAACATTACAAGTCTAGTTGCCCGCACCAACATGGCCACATCGCCGGGCGGACCCAGGAGAAATCACTGCGACGGGGTGTCCGCCGGCTTCGCCGCTTTGGGTATCTCCGGGTTAGCAAAGTCCGGCAGCGGATCGCCCCACAGGTAGTGGTTGAACCAGGCGAGGTTGTGCTGCATGACGGCACGCTGGGAACGCGGCTTGGTGATGCCGTGGCCATAGCCTTTGTAGACGATCATCTCGACCCTGGCGCCTCGGTCCTCCAGGCCCTGCCGCAGCTCGTAGGCGTTGGCGATGGGTACGCGCTTATCGTGTTCGCCGTGCTGGATCAAGGTTGGGGTCTTCGCCTTCTGGATATGAGACATGGGCGAAGTCTTGTGGTAAATCGCCGGGTCGGCAATCGGATCCTTGCCGAGATACTGGATCGTGAAGGGGGTGATGTCGGTGTTGTAATAGTAGGTCGCCCAGTTCGAGATGCCGGCGCCGACGGAGATGGCCGCGAAGCGGTCCGAAGAAGCGGTCAGGAAGGCCGAAATGTAGCCGCCCTGGCTCCAGCCCATGCAGCCAACCTTGGCGGGATCGACCCAGCCAAGCTTGATGAGATGATCGACGCCCGAGAGGATGTCCCAGGCGTCGCCGACGCCGAGATTGCCGACGTTGAGCTGGCGAAACTTCTCGCCGTAGCCGGCGCTGCCGCGATAGTTGACGCGCAGGATCAGGGCGCCCCGGCCAGCCCAGATGTCGGCCGGGTAGTAGCGGCCGGCCAGCAACGTGGGCACGTCGATGCCCGTGGGGCCGCCGTGAATGATGCACAAGAGCGGCCGTTTTTTTGCCGGGTCGAAGTCGGCCGGTTTGGTCAGCACGCCCTCGATGGCCGTGCCGTCCTGGCTCTTCCAGGAGATTAGTTCGGATTTGCCCAGGATCAAAGATCTCGTTTGCGCGGTCATATCGGTCAGCTGGCGCGGCGCGAAGTCGTTGACTTCCGATACGAAAACTTCGCTGAGCGAGCTGGGCGAACTGGCGGTGAATGCCAACTGGCGGCCATCATGCGTCAGCGAGAAGCCCAGAGCCTGCAGGTTATCGGGGCTGGTCAGGCGCGTGACCTTGTGGTTGTCCGGATGAACGCGGAAAAGATGCGCTGACGTCTTTTGAAATCCCCAGAAGTAGATGCCTTCGGGTTTCCAGTCGACGAGGAAAGCATGTTCGTCGAACGCCTCCGTGAGCGAGCGCGGCGTGCCGCCGTCTGCCGGGACCACGGCCAGGCGGCGGTTACAGTGAAAGAAAGCCGGATTGCCCATCACGGACTCGAAGGCAATCTGTTTGCCGTCGGGTGACCAACGGGGGTTGGCATCGGGCCCGGGCTGAGCGACGATTTTCTGCACGGCATCCTGGGCCAGATTCTGAACGTAGATGTCCGCCGTGCCCAGCTGAATGAGATCGGGGTTCCGGGTGGCACTGAAGGCGATTCTGGATCCATCCGGCGACCAGGAGAAGCTGCCAATGCTATAGTCCTGGCCTTTGGTGCGCTCTTTACCGCTTTGCGGATCTTTCTGAGCTTCGGCCACGTCGATGGTCCAGAGATGCTGGTACTCATACTCCTTGCGAACGACCGCGAAATCGCCCAGATGCTCCGTACGCTTCCTGGTCAGTTCTTTCTTCGATGGTGCGGCGGTGAAGGCGATGGTCTTGCCGTCCGGCGACCACTGAAAGCCGCTGACGCCGGTCTCGACCTTCGTGAGCTGCACGGCCTCACCGCCGTCGGGCGGGATGGCGAAGATCTGGTTCTTGTCGCCCGCGCGGTCGCTGGTAAAGGCCACCCAGGAGCTGTCCGGCGACCAGGCCATGTCGCCGGCTGACTTGTCGCCTCGTGTGAGCTGGTATTTGCGGCCGCTGGCCGGATGGGCGATCCACAGGTGCGTGACGAAGGCGTCTTTCTTGAAATCGCTATGCGTCACCGAGTAGGCGACCCATTTGCCGTTGGGTGAGATGCGGACGCTGCCGATGGTATCGATGTGAAGCAGGTCGTCGATGGTTGGCACGCGGGCTTGGTCCTTTGCGGCGGCCGGCGCAGCAACCAGGGCAAAGGCGACGAGAACCAAAATCGTGCGTCGGAACAATCTCATGGGAAAACTCCTGCGGAAGGCGACGTCGGCCCTGCGTGTAGTGATTATTTCGTTTCCGGAGGACTACGGTGAGCAGTATACGCGGGCG
>DASZFN010000445.1:0-1785 GCA_035939715.1 Gemmataceae bacterium
CTGAAAAAGCATGCCCAAGCCAGTGATGCTGACGGTCGACGACGATCCCGAGGTTCTAAGGGCCATAGAGCGCGATCTCCGGCAGCGGTACGCGGATCGGTATCGAGTCCTGAGGGCGGACTCGGGAAAGGCTGCTCTTGAGGCGCTCGACCAGCTAAAAAAGCGAAACGAGCCGGTTGCGCTTTTTCTCGTCGACCAGCGCATGCCCCAAATGACTGGCGTGTCATTTCTAACGGCGGCAGTGAAATTATATCCTGATGCTAAGCGAAGCCTGCTCACAGCTTACGCAGATACCGACGCCGCGATTCGAGCGATCAACGATGCCAAAATCCACCACTATTTGTTGAAGCCCTGGGATCCTCCTGAGCAAAATCTTTACCCGGTACTGGACGATTTGCTGGAGGACTGGCAGGCGGGCTACCATCCGCCGTTCGCTGGGTTGCGCATCTTGAGCGACCGCTGGTCGCCCAGGTCCTACGCTCTTCGTGAATTCCTGGCGCGCCAACAGGTACCGTTCCGTTGGCTGGACGTGGAGAGGGCGGATCGCGATCCAGAGATTCGAACGGCAGTGGAAGGGCTCGGACCGGACAACAAACAACTGCCTCTGGTCATGTTTCCGGATGGCAGCTCGTTAAATGCTCCGCAAACTTCCGAGCTGGCCGAACGAATCGGTCTGAAATTGCGCGCCGACACGAATTTCTTCGACCTGATCATTGTTGGTGGCGGACCCGCAGGCTTGGCGGCCGCCGTGGGCGCCGCATCGGAAGGTCTCAAAACCGTGATCGTAGAGCGTGACGCACCGGGTGGACAGGCTGGACTCAGCTCCAGGATCGAGAACTATCTGGGGTTTCCGTCTGGTCTGAGCGGAGCCGACCTGACCCGGCGAGCCGTGACGCAAGCCCGGCGGTTCGGTGTCCAAATTCTGTCTCCGCAGGAGGCGATCGGGCTGCGGGTCGATGGTCGCTACCGGCATGTGAAAATCAGTGACGGTTCGGAGCTTGCCTGCCACGCACTGCTGCTGGCGATGGGTGTGCAATGGCGAAGGGTGAATGTGCCGGGGGTAGATCGCCTGCAAGGCGCGGGCGTTTACTACGGAGCAGGCTCCACGGAAGCGATTACCTGCGCTGACGAAGATGTATACATCATCGGCGGAGCAAATTCGGCCGGGCAGGCGGCCATGAATTTCTCACGCCACGCGCGGCGCGTCATCATGCTGGTTCGCGGCGATTCTCTTGCAAGTTCGATGTCACGCTATTTGATCGACGAAATCGCAAAGACGCCCAACATTCACGTCGAGCTGAATTCCAGCGTAACAGAGGCGCATGGAGAGACACGGCTCGAGGCGATTTCCGTGCACTGCTCGACCAGCGGCGAGACCAATGTCGTGCCAGCGTGCTCATTGTTCATCTTCATCGGAGCCGAGCCAAAAACGGGTTGGCTGGACGGCCCAGTGGAGCGCGACAACAGGGGTTTTATCCTGTCCGGGCCAGACCTAAAAAGGAACGGTACGCTTCCTTCAGATTGGAAGCTTGCACGCGATCCAAGTTTACTCGAAACCAGTCTACCGGGCGTTTTCGCGGCCGGCGATGTCCGCCGTGGATCGGTGAAGCGTGTTGCATCGGGTGTGGGCGAAGGATCGATTGCAATTCAGTTCGTTCATCAGTACCTGGCGGACCGATGATTGAATCACAAGACCTGCGTGGCATTCCGGTATTCTCGGATCTTCCCGAGGAACAGCTGGCGTGGCTGGCTCAGCTGGGCGAAGACATTTTTGCCGAACCGGGC
>DASZFN010000446.1:0-5968 GCA_035939715.1 Gemmataceae bacterium
CCTGGCGGAGAGCATGGTTCACAAGCTCGCGGTAAAGACAGCAGGCGTCGATGCCCCTGTGATCAGCCTCAGTGGCGGCAACCAGCAGAAAGCAATCATCGGCCGTTGGTTGTTAACAAAACCCAAAGTGTTGTTGCTGGACGATCCAACGCGCGGCGTCGATGTCGGCGCCAAGGCGGAACTCTACCGGCTCATGCACCAACTTTGCCGGGACGGCCTCGGCATCATCCTTACCTCCAGCGAATTGCCGGAGTTGCTGACGCTTTGCGATCGCATCCTGGTGTTGTGTGAAGGCCGTCTAACGGCGGAGCTTACACGCCATGAGGCGACGGAACAGCGAATCATGGAAGCGGCCACGATGCGAAATGACGAAAAATCCCCTAAGCCGTAAATCCGGCTCACTATTTTGGTTCAATTCCGGAGTCGCGCAGTTTCTGCCTGAGCCGCTTAATTTCTTGAACGGCTTTTCTTGTGCGTTTGCGTTCGCGCTGGCTTAGGGCGCGCTCCATTTCACTTCGCTCCGCCCCGGTTGGAATGACATGCTTATCGCGGTCACACCAACGTAACCAGGTTCCAGCCATCCCTTCGTAATTACCTTGCCAGAATCGTAGTCCCAGGCCGATATCGGAGAGCCAGCCGTTCTTGAGCCGCTCATAGTTCAAGCCACGCATCACGAACATCCGGAGCACTTCCTGGCTCAGAAACTTTTCCGGATCATAAATGACGTAGTAAGGAACTCCGATCCTGGCATATTCCGTCATCTTGCTACTGTCTTCCCCTCCTAACCGGTTCGAAACGATTTCAATGGCGACGTCGGGCAGCTTGCCGATCACCCAGACAAAGTACGTATTATTTTCCTTCTGGCTCAGATCCTCGGGCCATTTGACGTCCAGACTAAGCATGACGTCGGGGACTATGGGCGGCTTGCGGTACGTGTGAAACAAGCCGACATTGGCCAGCACGGCAAAGGGCCGTCCCTTGCCAGGGCCCGGCCAGGAGCTATAGAGCGGCTCGGTCAACAGGCGCATTTGTTTCTCAGTAATCAGCCCATCCACGGGAGCCCCATCATCAATGACAATGTCCGTGACGTCGGGAATGCATTCCGGCGGTATTGAATATCGCGGCGGCGGCGGTTTGCGAGAGCGCTTGGCTCGAACGGTAGACATAATGCCTTAACTCCACGTCATTCAAACAGCTTACTGATCGATTCGTGCATGTGGATGCGCTTGATCGCATCCGCCAGGAGCGGCGCCACGCTCAGCACCTTGATATTCGGCAGCTGCTTGTTGGGCGGCAGAGGAATGCTGTCGGTAACGATGACTTGTTTGATGGGGGAATCGCGCAGGCGGTCGACGGCGGGACCGCACAGGACGGCGTGGGTGGCGCAGGCGTAAATCTCGCGGGCGCCATTGAACTTGGCCACATTGGCGGCGCCGACGACGCTGCCGGCCGTGGTAATCATGTCGTCGAAGATCACCGCCACCTTCTTGTCGAGCGAGCTGCCAATCAGGTTGACTTGCTTGGTTTCGGTCGCGCTGGAACGGCGCTTGTCCACAATCGCAATGGCGCCGCCGACCTTCTTCTGATGCACGAGCGCGCGCTTGATGCTGCCTTCATCCGGGCTCAAGACGACGAGATCGCGCGGTGGAATCCCCAGACTGCGCACATACTCGTTGATGACCGGTCCCGCATGCAGGTGATCGACAGGGATATCGAAAAACCCTTGAATCTGGGCGGCATGCAGGTCGAGAGCCAGCACGCGATTGGCGCCGGCGATCGTGACGAGATTGGCAACCAGCTTCGCCGTGATCGGTACCCGGCCCACGTCCTTGCGATCCTGCCGGGCATAGCCGTAGTAGGGGAGCACGGCCGTGATCCGCTCCGCGCTGGCGCGCTTGAAGCTGTCCAGCATGATCAACAGCTCCATGAGGTTCTCGTTCACCGGCGGACAGGTCGGCTGCACGACAAAGACATCGCGGCCGCGGACATCTTCCTCGATGCGCACGGAGATTTCGCCGTCGGGGAAGTTCGACAGCGTGGCCTTGCCGAGCGGATCGCCGAGGACCGCGGCAATGCTCTCGGACAGCCGGGGGTTAGCCCTGCCGCTGAAAACCTTGAGCTTGTGATTGCTGAACATGACAGATTTTATTCTATCCCATTACGCCATAGGCATAAGGCGTCTTGACGAGATCATTGTCCGCAAACCGGGCCAGCCGGAGTGGCCCAATGTCTAGCGTTTTCGCCTGGCCGTCGACAATCAGCTCGGCCATGAGCTGGCCAACGATCGGCGACATTTTGAAGCCATGGCCGCTAAAACCGACGGCGCAGTAGACGCCTTCCACCCCCGGGCAGCGGTCGAGGATCGGATGCCAGTCAGGCGTGATAGCGTAGAGAGCGCCGTAACCGCCGCGGCCGTAGCCGCGGTTCATGGCCGGGTAACGGCGGCTCAGGCGCTGCCGCACTTGAGGCAGCCAGCCGCCGTCGGCAGACTCGTCATAATCGTTTGGGTCCACGGGATTGTTGATCTCCTCGCCGGCGATGCTGCCGGCGTGCAGCATTTCCCCATGCGTCGGCTTGAAGTACAGGCCCTGCACGAAGTCGCCGTACACCGGGCCGCGGCGGCCGAAATGGGCGGGACGGCGAAACAAGGCAACCTGCGTTCGGCAGGCCTGAACGGGCAACTGAAGGCCGGCCTCGCGGCCAAGCTGTGCCGCCCATGGACCGGTGGCCAGCACCACGGTCCGGCAATCATAACGGCCTTCATTGGTATCCACGCCGCCGACCTTGCCGCCCTGAAGCACGAGATTCTTGACCTCGACCCCCTGGCGGATGTCGGCCCCTTCGCGCATCGCCGACTCGGCATAGGAAGACACGACCTGAACCGCCTCGACATAGCCCGCGTCTGCTTCAAACGCGGCCAGCTCGTCTTCAGCCAGGTGGGCGTTGCGGTCGATGTCTGTCAATTCTTGATGCGTCACGAGCCGCACATCGATGCCAAGCTCATGCTGCATAGCCAGGTTTGCTTCGAGCCCGGCCCGGTCGCGCTCATTGACGACGATGACCATCCCTGTATGCGTGAATACCGGAGGGCCGCCGACCACATCCTCGAAATGCTCGAAGATGCGCAGGCTCTTCTGCGCCATGCTGGCCGTCAGTCGATTGGAGTAATGCTGGCGGATAATTGCCCCGGACTTGCCGCTGGAGCCGGCGCCGAGAAAGGACTTCTCCAGAAGCACGATTCGGCCCACGCGCCGACGTGCCAGGGCATAAGCAATGCTCACGCCCATGACCCCGCCGCCAACGATCAGAATGTCGCAAGATTGCATGAGTGGTGAAGGTTCCGATCCCTGTAACGTTGATCCGCAACCAACAGTTTATCCAAATCTTCCCGTTCTGCGACGCCGTAAGCTATTCGGCCTGTAGCGAACGCGCTTGCTCCCTACCCGATCCAAGCCCGAGAGGCTAGGTTATCTGCAAACGCATTGTGGCAGTCCGCGAAGCCCTGTGTTATCGTAGAGCCTGCTTGAAACGATGGCAGGAGCTGTGCTTGCTGAGGGGCGCGGCTCTGGTCCATCATAACTTGTTGCAAGAGGAACTTTGCCATGCCAAAGAGTGAGTGTAATCGAAGGGATTTCTTGAAGACGACCGCCGTGGGCGCCACCGCGCTCTCGTTGACTGCGGCCAGTGCCAAGCGCGTGCTGGGCGCCAACGAGCGGATCGGCGTCGCCTTTGTGGGCACCGGCGGCCGTTGCCAGGAACACATCGGCATTATCACCAACTTCCAGAAGGAGAACAAAGGCGCTGCCGCCGTCGCAGTCTGCGACGTGTGGGACGGCCATGAGGACGTCAAGGAAGTCACCGGCAAGGACGGCAAGAAGCACAAGGAAGAGTATCGGCAGGGACTCTATCCCTCCGCCAAGCGTTGCGGCCTGGATCGCGATGACAAACAGCACGTAACCAAGGATTACCGCCGCATTCTCGATCTGAAGGAAGTGGACGTGGTCTGCGTTGCCACGCCCGACCACTGGCACGCCAAGGTCTCCATCGACGCCGCCGCCGCCGGCAAGGATGTCTACTGCGAAAAGCCGATGACCAAGACCATCGACGAAGCCCACGCCGTGGTCGATGCCATGAACAAGCACAACCGCGTCATGACGGTCGGCGTGCAATCCATGGCTGACCCGACCTGGCGCAAGGCCAATGAGCTGATTCGCGACGGCAAGATCGGCCACGTGTGCCAGGCGCAGACCAGCTACTACCGCAACTACATCGGCGGCCAGTGGCGCTATTACAAGCTGTGGAAGAACATGAATCCCACGACCGTTGACTGGGACATGTTCCTCGGCAACCAGTTCAGCGTGATGCCGGACGTGCCGCTGGCCCCCAAGATGGATTTTGACCGTGCCATTTTCGGCCAGTGGCGCTGCTACTGGCCCTTCGGCGGCGGCATGTTCACCGACCTGTTCGTGCACCAGACCACGCACATGATCGGCGCCATGGGGGTGCGTTATCCCGCCCGTGTAGCCGGCGGCGGCGGCGTCTATCTCGAATACGATGAGCGCGACGTGCCCGACGTGGCCACCATCATCGCCGACTACAACGAAGGCTGCCAGCTCATTGTCACCGCGACCATGATCAACGAACATCCCATCGAGGAATGCATTCGCGGGCGGCTGGCCAGCATTCGCTTCGACTGGAAGAACACCGGCAAGAAGACCAAGGAGGGCAAGGACATCCGCGTCTTCGGCTACGAGATTCTGCCCGAGAACCTGAAGGGCGGGCCGGGCCTGCCCAAGCGCCTTGGGCAATTGAAGGGTGAATTCGTGCCCTGCGGCCTGCACAGCACCCAGAACGACACGGAAGCGCTGTGGACGCACTTCCTGGACTGCGTGCGCAGCCGCAATCGCGAAACGCTCTGCCCACCGGACCTGGGCGCGGCCGCGTTCACCACGGTGAACATGGGCGTGCAGAGCTACCGCAACGGCAATGTGCTGTTCTGGGACAAGGAGCAGCGCAAGCCCGCGGTGGCCGACGCCAGTTGGGCCGAACGCTGGGAAAAGCGCAGCAAGGAGCACGGCAAGCCGAACCAGGTCATCGGCTGGCAAGGCGGCGACGTCGGCAGCGTCGTGGAACCGCCGGCCTACCAAAAGCTCGCCGGCAAATGGGTTGACGGCAAGGACCCAGCCGAGGGCATCGCCAGCCGGAATGGTTGATTTGCGCACTCAAACCACACACAAGGAGACGGGGAAGCCCGTCTCTTTGTCTTTTTCCATGGCGCAGCGGGCGTTTGGCAGCCTGTCAGAATGACTTTGCCAGTTTGCCACTGAGTTTGCCAGGGTTGGCAAACTCGAGTCGGGACCGAGCTATCTACGGGCGCAATGACTTGCGTCGCGAAAAAAATTGAGTTTGCCAGTTTGCCACGTTTTTTGAGGCGGGGGGTGGCGCCGTCCGCCCGCCAATTTCGCCCACTCCACGCTGGCGGACCGCCAACATGGTCACAACACTGGCCATCTTCACGTTGGTCCTATGCGCTGGAAGCCACCGCCACCGCCGAGTAACACCGCCACTCCGCCAGCACAGAATGCGATGGTCTTTTTCTTTCGCGGCGCTGCTCGGGCTGTATTCGTGGAATCCTTACGCTGGTGGTTCATTGCATCCTGGTTATTCATCCTCCCTTGACGCATTTCCGAGACAGCCCCTAGGTGGCTGAACCACATCAGGTCGGTTTGTGTCCAGTCCAAGCAATTGGAACCATTCCATGGTAGTGCGCGGCGGCTGGCCCGCCAGCCTTATCGGAGGGGGTTTAGATGGACAGACAGCTGATCGAGGAGTATGTGGCATGCGGCGCGCGGCTCCGCCACGCGGTCGCCGGGTTGAGCCCGGAGGAGTTGACCGCGCGGCCCGGGCCGGGTGACTGGTCCATCCTCGAACTGGTCATTCACCTGACGGACAGCGATTACATCGCCAT
>DASZFN010000447.1:0-2865 GCA_035939715.1 Gemmataceae bacterium
GTGAAAAACTTCACGATCCGCGTTCACATCGGCGACGGCCCACGGCGGCAGCCGGCCGCCACGTACCTGCGGAGTCTCAGCACCTTGTTTGACCAGGTACCGGCCGCTCATGTCAATCACGGCACTCTCGAGGCTGAAGGCGACCACGATGTAAAAGCCGTAACGCAACGCCCAGTGTTGCAAAAGTTGCCCGCCCCAGAACATCGACGGCCAAAAGACGAGCCGTGCACGCTGCCGTTCCAGCTCCGCGGCCACCTGCGGGTAATTCACATCGAAGCACACCGCCGCGCCGACGCGCACGCCGTCGCACACGGCAACCGGCACTTCCCAGCCCGGCGTCACACCGGCGTCCATTTCGCCGGTCGTCGGGTAGTTCTTGCGATAGACGAGCACGAGCTTGCCGTGGCGATCGACCACCGGCACCGTGTTGTAGATTTGTCCCTGGTACCGTTCCAGCAACGGCACCACCAGAGCCGCGTTCACGTCGCGGGCCAGATTGCCCACCTCGGCAACGAAGGGCTCCAACTCGGGAGCGTGCTTGACGCCCCTGGCCAGCCCTGCTCCTGAGCAGGCACAGATCTCCGGAAAGCAGATGAAGTCGGGTTTATCCTTGGCCACGCGCAAGACCATTTCGCGCAGCGGAGCCAGATTAACCCCTTGTCCGCGATGATCGAGGGCTGGCGGAGCATAGCTGACAGCGGCAAGTCGAACGGTGTGCGCCATGGCTGATGTCTGGTCCACGTTTTGTATCGGCGGACCGTGGGCCGCCTCTTCTCGCGTCCCAAGTAACCCGTCCCGCACCATTCGCCGCACACGTCCACGGGGCACCGGAGGCGCTCTTAGCGGATTGACAGTTCGAGACCGTCGTCCAGCGGAATTTCACACGATAGGTAGCCATTCGCCACATCGCGCACATACGCGAGATATGGCGCGAGCTTTTCCGACATGCTGATTACGTCGTCGGCAATGACGAGACAGCCCGGAGACAAGGCCGGCTCCAGTTGCCTCAGCAAGGGCAGATACAGCGGCTTCCAGCCGTCGAGCAGCAAGAGGTCGACTTCGTCGATAGCAGAGAGTGTCTGGAAAGCGTCGCCCTGTCGGATCTCTACGAGATCCGACAAGCCGGCCTGCGTGAGATGTTGCGCGGCACGAGAGGCCTTGCTGGCGCTCTGCTCAGTCGTGACCAGGTGACCGAAGCCGTTGTCACGAATGGCCCCCGCTATGTGGATCGTGGACAATCCGAATGACGTACCAAACTCCACGACACGTGCAGGCCGCCGGCTGCGTACCAGCAAATAAACAAGCCTACCAACCTCGGGAGCGACTGCCATAAACTCTCGATCGCGGATTGACGCAAGCGTTTGCTCATCGATAAGGCCTCCTGAAGCCGAGGCGCTGGCTTGCTCTTGGGCCAGAATTTTGGCATCGTTCACTTCAGCCTCTGCGTAGAGCCGAGACAAGACTTCCCGAACTTGGGGCTGGTCAAGAATTGGAAGAGAGCGGGAAGCCGTTCGTGTGGATGGGACAGCAAGCGAGCCGTGAGTATTTGCAGTCATGACGCACCTTTCCGCTGGCGAGCGCATGGCGCTGCCAAGCTTCAAACCAAAGGTGCGTTGACTAACGTAAACGCTTACGACGACAAAGCTAACTTTCTGCCGCAAACCTGTTCTACCGTTTTCGGAGTGCTTTGTCCAGTTGCCCGTCTTGGGGCCGAACGTAAGCAAATCCATGAAACGTTTCATGCGGCCATGTTACCGCGCCCATCTGGTGCGACCAGTGCCAGGCGGTGCCCCGAGCCGAAGCGTTGCGCGGCAAACACTTCGCCGCTGACCCGCCTTGACACATTTCCCCAGGCCGTGCTACAAGCCTTGCATACTGCCTCTTTACCGGGACACGAGCCGGCCGAAAGGCTCGCCGCAGTGCCCGCACACGGACGTGGCCGAACCCCAGGGACGGGGAGCACCATGATCAAGCGCAGCAGCCAGGCGCTGGCCGTCTGGTTTGTGTTTTGGGACCTCATCCTCACGGCGTCGAGCTGGGTCGGCGCTTATTATCTGCGCTTTAATTCGGGTTGGATTCCCGTCACCAAGCCGCCGCCCAGCGCCGCGCTTTGCTGGCGCAATTTGCCGCTGGTGCTGCTGCTTGCCGTCGCCGCCTATCACCTCACGGGACAGTACACCATCCATCGCCTGCGCCGCTTCCGCGAGGAAATGGTCGGCGTCGTCAAGGGCACGGTGCTGATGTCCTTGCTGGTGATGGCGAGCACGTTTTATACCCAGGATCCCTACGATTCTCGGGTCACCATGATCCTGTTCTCCTTGCTGACCGCCAGCGCGATCTTGGCGGCCAGGCGGCTGAGCTGGTACGCCATCCGCTACCTGCGCAGCCAGGGTTATAACCAAACACGCGCGCTTATCGTCGGCACCGGCCGCGTGGCCCGGAAGACCGCCTGGGCGCTGCGGCACGCGAGCTGGATGGGCATCCGCAACCTCGGCTTTGTGGAAGACCAGCCCAACCGCTGGACCAGCGACCTGGACATTCTCGGCACCACGGCCGACCTGCCCGATCTCATCAAGAAATACAATATCGAACACGTTTTCATTTCGCTGCCTTTGAGCCGGTATCACGAGGCCCGTCACGTCTTTGACACGCTTTCGCAGACCCTGGTGGAAGTGCGGCTCGTCGCCGATGTGCCGAACCTGGCAGGGTTATCGCTCACGACGGCAAACCTGGACGGTCTCCCTGTAGTCGGCTTGCGCGAAAGCCCGCACTTCGGGCTCAACCTCCTGGTCAAGCGCTCGATGGACAAGCTGCTGTCGTCGCTGGGCTTGCTCGTCCTGTCGCCGGTCATGTTGCTGGTCGCCT
>DASZFN010000448.1:0-4449 GCA_035939715.1 Gemmataceae bacterium
GTGCTCGCCAGCACGCGCCTTATGCGATTCCGGGGCTTTCTGAGCAGCGGGCAGGCTGCTCCGGCGGACCTGCAATTACGCGTGCGAGACCTAGCCGGCCGCCTGGGGCTGAAGCGGCCACCGCAGGTTCTTGTCTTGCCCGCGGCTGTCTCACCCATGCTCTGGGCGTTGGGCGGAGTTCCCCGCCTGCTTCTGCCGGCCCCCTTGCTTGACCAGCTGAGCCGGGAGCAATGGGACACCCTGCTCGTCCACGAGTTGGCTCATCTGCGTCGGCGCGACCACTGGGTGCGCTGGCTGGAGTTCCTGGTGCTTGCCTTGAACTGGTGGCATCCGGTCGCCTGGTGGGCGCGGCGCGAGCTGCGCGAGGCGGAGGAGCAATGCTGCGACGCCTGGGTGGTGTGGGCGCTGCCCGCGCTCGCGGAGGCGTATGCCCTGGCTTTGGTGGAAACCGTAACTTTCCTCTCCCGAGCCCCGTCTGCTTTGCCTCTGGGGGCCAGCGGCATCGGGCAGGTACAATTCTTGAAAAGGAGATTGATCATGATCATGCGCGGGACAACTCCGAAAGCACTTTCGGGCCTCGGCCTTTTGGCCTTGCTGGGCCTGGGGGCGCTGCTCCTACCTCTGCTGCCGACCTGGGCGCAGTCCGATGAGCCGCTGCCTGCGGCAGACGAGGCGCCTGCCGTAGCTGGCTTGCCACCGCAAGCGGAGCGCGCGGTCCCGCCAGACCCGGCGTTGGCGCCGGTGGCGGCGCCGCCCGGTTTCGTTCCGACCGGCGCGGCCCCCGACATGGCCTTCCCCGTTGCCGCTCAGCCGGCGGCGGGTTCAAGCGGGCGAGCATGGGGTGCAACGCGCGCGGCAAATGCGCCTGCGGAGGCGGTGGAAGATGCGCGCGATGAGGCTGAGCTCCTGGCAGTGCAGCTTGAATCCAAGCGTGCCGAGCTGAACGAGGTTCAGGCCTTGCGACGGCAAGCGCAGCGCACTGCGGAAAGAACCAACCGGCTCCTCCAGTCCGGCAACATCGACTCGGCCGAAGCGGACAAGGCGCGCACGGAGCTGGAAGTGATTGAAGCACGACTCGGCGGCAAGCAGGCTCAGATCCGCGAGGCGGAAGTTCGGCTCAGACAGGCTCAGCGCCACCTGGCCCGGCTCCAGGGAGCGGAGCGACGGCGGGAAACGCCCCGTGACGGCGACGCCGTGAATGCCGTGCCGCCGGGCCTGCCTGCGGGTGCTGGCCGCTTCGGCGGCTCCGGCGTGGGTCGCCCGCCGTCGGGCGCAATCGCGTCGCCCGCCCACTACCCGCCGGGGGGCGGCGAAGGGAGTGACGATAATGTGCCGGCGACTCCACACGCCGGCGCCGGCGCCCCAGGAATGCGCATGGGGGGCGGCATGGGCATGCCCGGCATGCGCGGCCCGAGTGCCGGCGGAACGGGGAGCGGACCAGGCAACATGAGGCCCGAAATGGCCGGCGGCATGATGGGTGGCGCAGGCGGCGCAGGGATGATGGCCGGACCCGGCGGCATGCCCTCAGGCGGCGGCAGAAGAAGCGATCTGAACGGGCGTCTCGATACCATGGAGAAACGCCTGGACGCCTTGCTGAAGGATGTCAAAAGCTTGAAGGACCTGGCCAATGCCCAAGCGCAGCAAGAGAAACTCTTGCAAGACCTGTTGCGCGAGCTCAAGCAGCTTCGCAAGCGCGAGGTCGATAGGGACGACCCACGCTTCCAGCCCGCCCGGCCCTGAGCCACTTGCCGATTGCACGCACCGAATTCCGGTCTTCACGCTTTGCATGGGGACCGGAATTTTTTGTTGACCATTTTCCGACTTCCGCGCTCAAAAATCGGTAGCACCCTGTCGGCCCCGCCCGATAGGATGCTGACATGCACAAGTTGCCTCCTACTCGAGAAATGGTCCAGGCGGTCCAGCGCGGCGATCCGAGCTATGACGGCGTCTTTTATGTCGCCGTGCGCACGACAGGTATTTTCTGCCGGCCGTCCTGCCGGGCGCGCAAGCCGTTGCCGAAGAACTGCGAGCATTATGGTACGGTGCGCGAGGCCTTGTTCGCCGGTTATCGCCCTTGCAAGCGCTGCCGGCCGCTGGAAGCCGGCGGTCAGCCGCCCGCCTGGGTTAAGCAGCTGTTGCAGCGCGTCGAGAGCGACCCCCGATCGCGCATCCGGGACGCAGATCTCCGCGCCCTGTCCATCGATCCGGCGCGGGCGCGGCGTTATTTCTTGAAAAACCACGGCATGACTTTTCAGGCTTATTGCAGAGGGAGACGTATGAGCGAAGCATTCACGCAGATTCGCGAAGGCGCGAAGTTGGACGAGGTCATTCTGGGCAACGGTTATGAGTCGCACAGCGGTTTTCGTGACGCCTTTGCGCGCACCTTCGGCCGCTCGCCGGGGCGCAGCCGCAACGGGGATTGCATTGTCGCGGCCTGGATAGAGAGCCCGCTGGGTCCTCTGGTGGCGGGCGCGACCGGCACGGGCCTTTGCCTCCTCGAGTTCACCGACCGGCGCATGCTGGAAGCCCAGTTCACCACCATCCGCCAACGCTTCGGTTGTGCGGTCGTGCCGGGGAAGCATGAGCACCTGGAGCAGCTTCAGGAGGAGCTGGAGCAATACTTCGCCGGCAATTTGACGGAGTTCACAGTGCCGTTGGTATACCCTGGTTCTCCCTTTCAACAAAAGGTATGGCAAGGATTGCTGCGTATTCCCTTCGGCAAAACCTGCTCCTACGAGGACCTGGCCCGCGAGATCGGAGCGCCAGGCGCCCAGCGCGCCGTCGGCCGGGCCAACGGCCAGAACCGCATCGGCATCGTCATTCCCTGCCACCGCGTGGTCAACAAGGGGGGCCAGCTAGGCGGCTACGGCGGCGGTCTATGGCGCAAGCAGTTCCTGCTCGACCTGGAGCGCGGCGTTCTGCAGAAAAGGAGTGCCGCCCCGGCATTGGCCTAGGCGGAGCGGTTTCGTTTGCTCCCCTGTTGACGGCTGTCGTTTCGCCCATAGATTTTCAGCGAGCGAGGCCGTGGACAGACGGGAGCAAGCGCCATGAACGCCGAGACTCTGCAATTCAAGACGGAGCTGAAGCAGCTCCTGCACATCATTGTTCATTCGCTTTATTCGCATAAAGACATTTTTCTTCGCGAGCTGATCAGCAACGCCAGCGATGCCATTGACACGTGCCGTTTCCAGTCGCTCACCAAGCCTGAGCTTCTGGAAGGGAACGCGGACTGGAAAATCAAGATCCAGGTCGATGAGCAAAACGGCACGCTGACCGTCTCCGATAACGGGATCGGCATGTCGAGAGAGACGATCGTCGAGAACCTCGGCACCATCGCCAAGTCCGGGACGCAGGCCTTTCTGCAGTCGCTTCGGCAAGCGGACGTCAAGGAGCGGCCGGAGCTTATCGGGCAGTTCGGCGTCGGCTTTTATTCTTCCTTCATGGTCGCGAACAAGGTTACCGTCATCAGCCGGACGGCCGGGTACAAGACCGAGGGCGTGAAGTGGGAATCGGCGGGCGAGGGCGAGTTCACCGTCGAACCGATCGAAAAGGCGACGCGAGGCACGGACGTGATTCTCCACCTGCGCGACGAAGATAAGGAGTTTCTCAAACCCTGGCGCATCCGCGAACTCGTGAAGAAGTACTCCGATTTCGTCGAGCATCACATCGTCATGGATGTAGAGCAGGAGGACGAAAACAAGAAGAAAACTACCACCGAGGAGACGCTCAATTCGCGCAAGGCCTTATGGCTGCGGCCGAAGTCGGAAATCACCGAGCAGGAGTACCGGGAGTTCTACAAGCATCTCAGTCATGAAGCGGTGGACCCGGCCAAGATCATCCACTACAGCGCGGAAGGGAAGATTGAATTCCGCGCCTTGCTCTACATCCCCGCACACAAGCCCATGGACCTGATGTGGGGCGACGCGCGACGCGGGCTGCAACTCTATATCCAGCGCGTTTTTATCATGGACGATTGCAAGGCGCTCCTGCCTCTTTATCTGCGTTTCATTCGCGGCGTGGTCGATTCGCCGGACCTGCCGCTCAATGTCTCGCGCGAGATGCTGCAGCAAAGCGCCCCGCTGGAGAAGATCCGTTCCAACCTGGTGAACAAGATCCTTAACACGCTCGACGAGATGAAGAAGAATGAGCATGACGCGTATGTCAGCTTCTTTGCTGAGCTGGGCGACCTGGTCAAGGAAGGAGTCGTCCAGGACTGGGCCAACCGTGGCCGCATTGCCGACCTCCTCCTTTTCGAATCAACCAAGACCGAACCCGGAAAATTCACAAGCCTCGAGCAGTATGTGGCGGGGATGAAGAATGAACAGCAGGAGATTTACTACCTGATCGGCGAAAGCCGGGAGATGCTGGAACATTCACCCTATGTGGAGTCGTTCAAGGCCAACGATCAAGAGGTTCTTCTTTTGACGGCCCCGATCGATGAGTTTGTGG
>DASZFN010000449.1:0-3317 GCA_035939715.1 Gemmataceae bacterium
TGCCTGGCATCAGGGAAAAGGCTCCGCGGGATGGCCATTTCCACGCTCCAGGCGCCGCTCGCGCTCGCCGCGGCAGCTTTCCAGGCAGTGTCTTTGTCTTCTTTGGCGCCGACGGTTGCGTAAAAGATTTGCTCCGGCGACACGGCAAAGGTGTGCATTTCCTTGCCATCTGAAATCAGCAAGCGCGCGTGCTCGCCGAACAACACTAGCCGGCTGGAGGAAGAGTTGGCTGCCGTCCTTACTTCAGCCTTGGCTGACTGATTCTCCAGTCTGGCGCCGACGTAGATCCAGTTTTTGTCGGCGAGGAAGCGAACGCGATCTTTCCTGCCGCCCTGCGGTGGCAAGCCAAGCAAGGAGTAATCAGAGGCCGCGGCGGCGTTGGCACGGGACGCCCAACAGTCGTCATCCAGGTGGCCGTCCACGAACGGCGCGTGTTCAACCTTTCCCGAGGCGATGCTCACGGGACCAGCCAGCTTGATGGGGTATACGTCAATGAAACGATTTCGGAAGCGCCCCGGTTCAAAGGCAATGGTGACCCCCGGCGTCCGCGGAAAATCTCCCGGCTCGATTTCGGCCTGGATCGGGATCTCCAGAGCCTGGCCCGGCTGCAAATGGAAAGGGATTTCCGTGCGACGCATTTTCCAATGAGACGCCTCTTGCCAGACGATGCGCCCGCTCACCGGTACTTCAAACCGGGTCGGGACGCGCAAGCGGGTATCCAGGATCTGGGGCGAAGGCGGTTGTTCCGTTCCGGCCGGTGCGGTAACTTTTTGCCCCGGGTGCACGGCCGGCGCTGCCGTCAGGGCTAGGCGCAGGAAGCGCCTGAGCTCTTCCACCTCGTAAGCACAGAATTCGTTCCACGCCGTCGGTTGCTTGGTCAGGACGAAGCGATCGATGACCCTTCCAGTGATGTCAATGGCCGAGACATTGACCTGCTCGCCATCGAAATCGAAGAGCGTGAAATGGTGGACCGACTTCTCCTTGGCGATGTAATCCCTGGCCCTGGTTTTGTAGAGGCTGGCGCCGCCCCCCGCCGTGGTCAAAAACAGCACGCCGGGCTCCGGCTTATCTGCGAGCCGGCCCATGCGAAAGTTGTGGGCATAGAAGTGATCGTGGCCGGTCAAAACGCCGTCGACATGGTTTTCGGGGTCGAGAAAAACCGGCGCCCAGTCCCAGCGCAGGCTGTTGATCGGCCGGCTCAGGTGGGCGCTGAAAAGCGGATGATGAAAAGCAACGAAGGTCCAGGTGGTCGGCCGCCGACGGCGCAGGTCGTTGACGAGCCATTCGTACTGTCGGGAGTCGCGGCCTTTCTCAATCCAGCCATTGCTGTCGAGGCAAATGATGTGGGCATTGGCGTAATCAAAACCAAAGAAGCGCTCGTTGCCCGGCAGGGCCATGTAGGAAAAATAGTTCTCCGCGTCGCGCTCATGGTTGCCAATGGTGCTGACCCACGGGATCGAGTGCCCCAGCGGGTTGAGCGGCTCGAAGAACTCCTTGCGCCAGGAGTCGTGGTTTTTGCCGTTGAGAACGATGTCGCCCGTGTGCACGATCAGGTCGACGCCGGCCTTGGCGATTTGCTCCACGACTTTCTGGTGCGTGGCGGGATTGGAGCGCGAGTCTCCATACACGGCCATGCGCCAGTGCTTCGTACCCGGCGGCGGAGCGGTGCGGAAGGAGTAGACATCGGATAGCAATTCGCCGCTGCGTACGCGGTAATAATAAGTTGCCCCCGTCTCAAGATCGCCAAGCTGAACCTCGTGGAGCATGACCGGGGCGCGATCGTCGACGGCATTCTTCAAGTCCCTGGTCCTGCCGTACTCCACCCGGCTCGGCAGCTTCTGATTCGTCTCCCACATGATCCGTATGCCGGTGGGAGTGGGCAATTGCAAGTAGGGCAGCACCAGGAACGCCGGCTTGTCGTCTTCGGTCCGGGCCTTTTCGTTGGCCTGCTGGCTCCTAACCCCGGGCACGCTGGAAAGGACGACTGCGCTAAGAAGAAGCATTACGATGCCGAACCGACTTGGCTGCCGAAACATTGCCGACTCCAACCCTGAAAACCCTTGCACCAGGAAAAGTCCATTCTTCTGCAAAGTCACTGGGCAGTCAAATGATTAGTTGGTGAGATTTGCGTGGAGAAGAAATGAGTCAGGCCGAACTACTGCGTACCGAGAACCGGACCGCAGTATTCGTGTGGCAGACGAGTCCAGGCGCAAAGAAGGAAATATCGACGGTCGAAATAATTCGTCTCTCTGCTTCGATATTCGGCATTTGCTCTTGTTCCATTCCCCCGGCCGATTGACCTTTTTCCTGTCCGCCGTTCTCGGTTAAGATTCCTCTTACGCTGGCGATTCGGAACCGCTGGCGTGGGCCACGGAAGGCTCTAGAGAAGAGGGACGGATGAAAGGACTCATCGCAGCGGCCGGGCTCTGCACGCGCCTCCAGGACCTCGGCGAGCATCGCAACAAGGTGCTCCTCGACCTCGGCGGCGACAGCATTCTCGGCAATATTCTGGGCGTTTTTTCCGCCGCGGGCATCAGCGAAACCTTCGTCGTGGCCGGCTTCGACGGCCACGCAGTGCGCGACTTCTGCCAGCGCCGCGCGGTCTGCCTGCTGAATCCCTTCTACGAGCACTACGGCATCCTCGGCAGCATCTGGCAGGCCCGGCCGCGCCTCGACGGCCAGGCCTTCGTCTTCACCACCGGCGACCACTATTTCACGTTGCCGCGTCTGGAATGCTTCCTGCGCGATCAACCCGACGCCGATGTGCTTCTCGACGTCGACCTCAAGCCGTGCGACGATGAGGACATGAAAGTTTACGTCACGAGCGCCGGCAAGTTTCGCACCATGACCAAGACGATGCTCCAGGGGAACGTGCTCGGCGAGTTCACGGCCACGGTGCGCTTCACCCCCGAAGGCAGCAGCCAGTTCTTTGACACGCTCGAAAAGCACGTCTGGCAGCACGGTATCCAGGGCTACCTGGCGGACGTCCTGTGCACCTATCACCACAAGTGGGAACTTGCCTTTCACCTCAGTTCCGACCACCGGCGCATCGAGATCGATTATCCCTGTGATCTAGCCAAGGCTCGCCAGCTCTATTCCGAGCGGGCGCAGGCCGAGGTTGCGTAAGGGTCATTAGTCATTGGTCATTGGTCATTCGCGAATGACCAATGACGAGTGAGCAATGACGAGTGACCACGGACCCAAACCCCTTTTCTTTCTCCAGGAACAGAGAAATGAACAGAGACCCCATTCTTTTCCGCGTCGACGGCACGACCCGCACCGGCTGGGAACGGCTAGCTCGCTGCATGGCGTTGGCG
>DASZFN010000450.1:0-6354 GCA_035939715.1 Gemmataceae bacterium
AGGACATTGTGGCCGCCCGCGGCCGACACTACCAGGGCGCGCTTGCCATATTCCTGGCCGCGGACGTCGGTGAAATCGACTTCGTAGGTGCTGAGCCGCGTGAACAGCTCTTCGATTTGTGAAGCGACCGGCTCGGCGGGCAACTGACCGGAAAGAATGCCCACCGCCTGGGCGAGCGTGCTGACGCCATAGACGGAAACCGCTTCGACCACAGCCGCCTCGCGGGCATTCTCCGCAGGTACAAGCAATTTGTGCACGCCGCGCCCTGCGGCAGCCATCGCCATCGATAGCGCGCCCTTGATGGGTCGGACCGAGCCATCAAGAGCCAGTTCTCCCATGGTCGCGAAATCGCGCAAGTGCTCCGGCAACAGCTGGCCCGTGGCCACGAGAAGGCCAAGCGCGATGGGCAGGTCAAAGGCGCCGGCGTCTTTCTTCAGATCGGCGGGTGCCAGGTTGATTACGGTGCGGCCTGGATGGCGCTCGTAGCCAAGGTTGGCCAGGGCCCGCTCGATACGGTGCGTGCTCTCCTTGACGGCCATCTCCGGCAAGCCGACCAGCACGGTTTTCGGCAGTCCGGCCGATGCATCGACTTCGACTTCGACCGGCAGCGCGTCGATGCCGGTGAGCGCGAAAGTGCTTAGCTTGGCGAGCATGAACGCATAGCCCTAGTTCTCGCAGAGCCCGCCGAGACCGCGGAGCCATGCGTGCCCGAGATGCCTCCAACCATTTTGCCTCTGCGTCCTCTCTGTGTTCCGCGAGATCACTCTTACCGGATGACGAGATCCGAAGGCTTGAGCCCTTTGGCGGCGCCGCCGAATTTGAACGGCAGCGGCTCGTACTCTCCAACCAGCTCGACCTTCGCCTTCTCGGGAATCTTGTCTTCCATACCCATGGACCAGTACGCCGCATTCACGAGCAGGCGGCGTAAGCCTTCGCTTTCCAGGTCCTGGGACGCGCCCATCGTGGTCGCGAAGACGCGGGCCGATTTGCCGGAAGGACCAGCATAGCTCTTCACCCAGGCGACAGGCATCATCGGCTCATTCTGCTTTCCGGCGACGGTTTCATCGCCCGGCTTCATTCCTTGCAGTACCTGTCCCAGGACAAGCGGCTTGCTGTCGCCCGGCAAGGGAAGACGAACGCCATAGACATCAGTGGGACACCAGATATCGCCGTCCTTGATGCCGCGCAGGATGGGATGGCTCTCCTCGCCCCTGGCGACAATGCCGCGTGTGCTTTGCTTGCCGTGCTGGCCATGATGGTTGACCCAGGTTTCGCCCAGCACCTGGCGGCCGAAGCCCCCGCTCCATTCCTTGTTGTCCCAGGCATATTTTGCGTAAGTCTTGTTCCCCTTGATACCGAAGGCGTGTGTCGCGGTGCGCATGCCAATGATGGGCCGGCCGGATTCGACATAATCGACGATGTGCTTCATCTGCTCGTCCGGCAGATCGCGGAAGCGCGTGAAAATAATCATGAGATCGGCGGTATCCAGGGCCTCCAGGCCGGGAATGTTGTCGCGGATGATGGGATTGATCGTTCCGTCCTTGGGATCGATAGCAAAGAGAACGGTGCACTTGAAGCCGTGGCGGCTGGCGAGGATTTTTGCCAGTTGCGGCAAGGCCTCTTCCGAGCGGTATTCCTCGTCGCCACTCACGAGCACGATGTGCTTGCCCTTGCCGGGGCCTGTGAATCCGTCGTAGACCACCCACGGATCCGCGGCACGGGCGGCGGGCCCAGTCAAACTCATCAAGGTGGAAAGAAGCAGCAGGGAAACGGAGAAGCGGATCACGTGCGAGCCCTTCCTGTTAGCGTTTGACTCTCTCGGGCGGGGTAGGATGCAGGACCAGCCGTCTGAACGAGAATTTGCCACACCACCAGCAGATGCCCGCGCCGATGACGCTGCCGTAGATGCGGATGGAAAAATGTCCCCACCAGGCCTCGTTGGCCCCGCCGACGTCGGCCAATCTCGGCATACCGGCCGGTACCCACAACCAGACCACGCCGCCGATGAGGGCCAGGATAAGCACGATGGCCAGCACCGCCGGCGTCAGCCACAAGATCCAATCGGAAAAGGTCGTCTCATACGTCTTGACGGTCTGGTGGCGTATCCGCGTTTGCGTGTTGTAGCCGCAGTTCAGGCAGATGATGTCGCCTTCTTCCATGTCCGCGGCACACTGCGGGCAGCGCGACGAACGCACGACGTCGCTCATCTTGTACGGATTCTTGCCGTCCTCGTCTTCGAAGGCATAACTCTCGGCATCGCGGGCCTTGGCGCCTTGCGAAACCGCCGCCCCTTTCTTGCCGGGCGCCTTCACCGTGAAGGTGGCCTTGCACGACTTGCAGCGGATCTTCTTGCCGATAAGCTCTTCTGGACCTTTGAGTTGCTTTTTGCACTCCGGACAGGTGATGTCGATACTTGCCATTGGCGTGGCGCTCTCTCCGACGGCGAAAGGGACTCTTCTCAACCAGGACCGATATTGTAGGATTAACCGGCGGCCAAGCAGAAAGCAAGCGGCAAACCTGGACAGGGAGAAATCGTGGGCTTTTCGACGGACGGACCGCGCCTCCTGGTCTCGCTGGCCACCTATAACGAGCGCGACAACCTGAGCGCACTCATCCGCGACATCCACACCTTCGCGCCCCATGCCGATGTCCTGGTCATCGACGACAATTCCCCCGACGGCACCGGCAAACTCGCCGACGAGCTCGCAGCCCTAGACCCGCGCATTCAGGTGTTGCACCGTCCAGGCAAGCAGGGGCTGGGTACCGCGTTGCTCGCCGCCATGAACTATGCCCTGACACACGGCTATGACCTGATGGCGAACATGGACGCCGATTTCAGCCACCATCCGAGATACCTGCCCGCCTTGCTGGCCGGCATGGACCAGCACGACGTCATGATCGGCTCGCGCTATGTTCCGGGCGGCGGCACGGTGAACTGGCCGTGGTCCCGGAAGTTCCTGAGCAGCGGCGTCAACATCCTGGTGCGCCTGCTCATGCGCCTCCCCGCCCATGATTGCAGCGGCGCCTTTCGCTGCTACCGCGTGGCCATGCTGCGCGATACGAATTTGCGGCGGCTGCTGTCGCACGGTTATTCGTTTCAGCAGGAAGTCCTCTACCGTTGCCATGTTGCCGGCTGCCGGATTGGGGAGACGCCGATTATCTTTGAGGACCGCCGGGCTGGGACATCAAAGGTGAACCCCTGGGAAGCGCTGCGCTCGATCGGAGTGCTCCTGTGGCTCGGCGTGCAAACGATGACGGGTAGGACGCAAAAGCGCAAGGAGCAATGAATGGAAGCTGGTCATTAGTCATTAGTCATTCGCTTCGCGAATGACTAATGGCGATTTGTTTATTTGCCGTTGCGGCCGTTGCCGTTAGCCTGGCCGTAAAATTCGACGCGCTCCGGGCCTAGAAGCATTTCCAGTTCGCTCGTGCACAGGGTGCTGGGATTGACGCGAAATTGTTCGCTCGCCTTCAGACGGCAGCGCTTGCCGGTAGCATCGCGGATTTCCAGGAAGACCGGACACGGCCCCGGCGCGCGTTGCAGGATCCCCGCCATGCGCTGGATTTCGCCGGCGCCGTGCATCTCCGCATTAAGCGTCAGACGCAGCCAGCGCGTCAGCTCCAGCTTCGCCTGTTCCAGGCTTAGCACGCGCGTCAGAATCAATCCGGGCTCCTCGCGCGTCCGCTCCACGGTCGCCTTGACCAGGCAGACGCGATCCTCCTTGAACTCGTCCTTGTAGCGCACGAAATCGTCCGGCCACATGACGCATTCCGTCGAGCCCGTGAAATCTTCCAGCCGGCAGCGGACGTAGCGGCTGTTGCCGTTGCGAGCTTTTTTCGTGTTCTGGAAGCGGACTTGCGTCAACATACCGCCGATCAGCACTTCCTGGTTCGGGCCCAGGCTGGCCAGGCTTTCGATGGTGTGTGAAGCATAGCGGCGCAGCTCTTTCTCGTGCTGGGCGAGCGGGTGGCTGGAAAAATAGAAATCGAGGGCTTCCTTTTCGTTCTTGAGCTTCTCGCTGTCGGACCACTCGGGGATGTCGGGCAAGGATGCCGCCACCGGTGCAGAATCGCCGTTGGCGCCGGCGAACACGTCGAGGAAATTCGTCTGTCCGAAGCGGCGGTCCTGCTGGATCTCCCCGGCAGCCTGAAGTGCCTGCGGCAGGACATGCATCCACTGAGCGCGGCGGGCGTCAAAGCAATCAAGGGCTCCCGCCTTGATAAGCCGTTCGATGGCCGCGCGAGGAACGATCTTCAAATCGACGCGCTCACAAAGATCGAAGAGATCCTTGAAGGAACCGCGCTCGCGGCGTGCGCGGACGATCTCCTCCGCCGCACCACGGCCGACGCCTTTGATGGCCGTCAGGCCAAAGAGGATCTTGCCTTCCGCTACTGAGAAGTCGATTTCTCCGGCGTTGATGTTTGGCGCCAGGACATCCACGCCGAGCCGGCGCGCGTCTTCGATGTGCTGAACCAGGCTGTCGCGCTTGTTGCTGTCCTCGATTTCACTGGACAACAGGGCCGCCATGAACTCCGGCGTATAGTGGGCTTTGAGGTAGGCCGTCTGGTAACCGAGGATCGAATAGGCGGCACTGTGGCTCTTGTTGAAGCCGTAGCCGCCGAAATGCACGATCAGGTCGAAGATCTCGCCCGCCGTCGTTTCGCTCATGCCGCGTTCCTGGGCGCCTTTGCTGAATTCGGCGCGGCGCTGGTCGATGATCTCGTGCTTCTTCTTGCTGATGGCTTTGATGCAGGCGTAGGCGCTGGATAGCTCGATGCCGCCCAGGCGGTTGAGGATGCGCATGACCTGTTCCTGGTAGACCATGATGCCGTAGGTCTCGCTCAGGATTTCCGCCATGAGGGCGTGCTGATAGACCGGCTTCTCCCGGCCGTGTTTGCGGTTGACGTAGGCGTCCACCATGCCTCCGCCCAGCGGCCCGGGCCGATAGAGGGCGTTGCAGGCAATCAGGTCGCGGATGTGATCCGGCTTCATGCGCTTGAGCAATTCGCGGATGCCGTCCGACTCAAACTGAAACACGCCCTTGGCGTCGCCGCGCTGCAGCAAGGCGTAGGTTGTGGCGTCATCGAGCGGGATCTTGTCGAGCTCGATCTTCTCGCCACGCGTCTTCTCGATTAACTTCACGGCATTGTCGAGAAGCGTAAGCGTGCGCAGGCCGAGAAAGTCCATCTTGAGAAGGCCGACCTTCTCGAGATCGCCCATCTCCCACTGGGTCGTCACAATCGTTTCATCCTGCTTGCCGCCCTCTTCGCCCTTGCGGACGATGCGCTGCAGCGGCACATAATCGGAAAGCGGCCCGTTGGCGATGACGACGCCCGCGGCGTGCGTGCCGGCGTTGCGGTTGGTGCCTTCCAGCCTGCGGGCGATGTCAATTAGCTCGTGGACGGTGGCGTCGTTGTCGTATTCGCGTTTCAGGTCTGGGTTCTGCCGCAGCGCGTCATCAATTGTGATCCCGAGCGTCGCGGGGATCATCTTGGTGAGCTGATTGACGCGCTCGAGCGGCACATCGAGGACGCGGCCGACGTCCTTGATCGCCGCACGGGCCGCCATGGTGCCGAACGTGCCGATCTGTGCGACGCTCTGTTCGCCGTACTTCTGCCGCACGTAAGCGATCACTTCTTCGCGCCGTTCCTGGCAGAAATCGATATCGATATCGGGCGCCTCGCTTCGGTTCGGGTCCAGAAAGCGCTCGAACAGCAGATCGTACACGAGCGGGTCGACGTGGCTGAGCTTGAGGACATAGCTGACGACGGCGCCGCAGGCGGAGCCACGGGCGCTGGCAGGGATGCCGCGTTCGCGTGCAAAACGGACAAAGTCCCAGACGATCAGAAAGTAACTGGCAAAGCCCATCCGGCAGATGATGTCCAGCTCGCGCTGCAAACGCTCCCTGGCCTCGCTGGACGGGCTGGTCCCGTAACGCTCCTGAAGGCCCTGTTCGCACAAATCGCGCAGGTAGTCTTCCGGCTTCTTGCCGGCCGGCGGCGTGAAGGCGGGAAAGTGCCGGCTCTTCAGGTCCAGCTCGATCGCGCAGCCGTCGGCGATCTCCTGGCTGCGCGCCACGGCATCTTCGTGTCCGGGGAAAAGGGAATACATTTCATCCGGCGCGCGGACGTAAAACTGGTCGCTGCCGTAACGCATACGGTTCTGGTCGTTGCGCGTCTTGCCCGTGTTGATGCAGAGCAGTACATCGTGGGCCGCAGCGTCCGCCTGGCAGAGGTAGTGCGCGTCGCTCGTGGCGACCAGCGGCAAGCCGAGCCGGTTGGCGATTTTGATGGCACACTGGGCGCAGCGCTGCTGGATGTCGAGGCCATTGTTCTGAATCTCGACATAGAAAT
>DASZFN010000451.1:0-9028 GCA_035939715.1 Gemmataceae bacterium
CAAGCCGTTGAATTCAATCCGCAGCGCGGATTAGCAGTCTACGGTTCAATCATTGGTCATTCGTCATTGGTCATTCGTCATTCGCCAGGCGAATGACGAATGACCAATGTCGAATGACGACCGGCCACTTTCCTTGACAGCCTACCCCTCGCTGTTAGACTGGCGCAGGAGCAGAGAATTTTGAGTGCGTCCCTCACGGGGAAACGCCGCGATGAACTGTCAGAAGTGTCCGAAACCAGCCACCTATCACATAACGGAAGTGATCAGCGAGGATCACTACGAGGAACTGCACCTGTGCGAGGGGTGCTATCACAAGTTCTTTTACGAGCCGCAGCAGCCGGCCGCCGGCCAGAAGGGCGGCGTCCAGGGCGAGGAGAGTGAAGAGACCAACCTCCTCAATCAGCGCGAATGCTCCTTTTGCGGCGTAAAGTTTGTCGAATTTCGCAACACCGGACGCCTGGGCTGCCCACACGACTACGAAGAATTCCGCGAGGAGCTGCTGCCGTTACTGGAGAACATTCACGGCGAGACGCGGCATTGCGGCAAGACGCCGCGGCGTCTGCCGCAAAACAAACAGACGCAGTCGGAATTGTTGCAATTGCGCAAACAACTGCAGCAGGCCGTCACGCGCGAGGCTTACGAGGACGCGGCGCGCCTGCGCGATCGCATTCGCCAGCTTGAAGAGAGTTGACGGGGGTCATTTTTAACCCGACGCGCCAGCGAGGGCCCCTCGCTGGCGCGTCGGGTTAGAATGAAGCTGGAGGGATGGAAACGGGGGCGAATGCGGGATGAAATGTCAAAGCTGTTCGAGCCCGGCCACGGTGCACCTGACCGACATCATCAACGGTCACAAGAAGGAAGTGCACCTGTGCCAGGCCTGTGCCGAGCAACAGCAATTCATCAAGCAGCAGGAACTGAATCTGCCGGCCATTCTGCAATCGCTGATCGGCCAGCACGTCGGCCAGCTCACGGATGAGCTATCGCGGTTGACCTGTCCCGCCTGCGGCATAAAGTATATGGAGTTTCGTGCCGAGGGCCGGCTGGGCTGCCCGCACGACTATGACGTGTTTCGCGTGGGGCTGGAGCCGCTCTTGAAGCGGATCCACCGCTCGACCCGGCACACCGGCAAGAAGCCGCGGCAGCGCGAGGCCCTGGCGGGCGTGCAGCAAGAATGGGTCGAGCTGCGCCGGCAGCTCCGCGAGGCGGTCGACGCCGAGCAGTACGAAGACGCCGCCCGCATCCGAGACTTGATTCGTCAAAAGGAAGCCACGGATGAATCTGGATAACCTGACTCATGCCAGTGGCGAATGGCTGCGCGGTACGGGGTCCGAAAGCGACATCGTCATGTCCAGCCGGATTCGCCTGGCGCGCAACCTGGCCGCGTTTCCCTTCACCAACCGCGCCACGGCGCATCAGAAGGCGGACATGGAGGGGCTGCTGCGCGAGCGGATCGCCAAGCTCGATTTGACGCCGCACCTGCATTACCTCAGCATCGCCAGCCTGCCGCCGCTCGATCGCCAGTTCCTGATTGAACGCCAACTGATCAGCCGGGAGATCGCCTCCTCCGAGGGACCGCGCGGCGTCGCCATCGACGAGCGCGAGACCATCAGCCTGATGGTGAATGAGGAGGACCAGCTCCGGCTCCAGGTCATGCGCAGCGGCCTGTCGCTGGACGACGCCTGGCAGGAAATCGACCGCGTCGATGATCTCATGGAGCAGCGCGTCACCTATGCGTTCAGCGAGGAGTTTGGCTACCTGACGGCGTGCCCGACCAACGTTGGCACCGGCATGCGCGCCAGCGTGCTGCTGCACCTGCCGGCCCTGGGCTGGACCAAGCAGACCGAGAAAGTATTCCGCGCCTTGCAGAAGATCAACCTGGCCGTGCGCGGCCTGTACGGCGAAGGCAGCAGGGCGTCCGGAGACTTTTATCAGATCTCCAACCAGGTCACGCTCGGCAAGAGTGAATCGACCATCCTTCAGGAAATCCGCGAGGTCATTCCCGAGATCATCAAGTATGAGCGGCACGCCCGCAATACCCTGGTCAAGGAAAATCGCCAGGCGCTTCACGACCGCGTTTCGCGCGCCTACGGCACGCTTTATTCGGCAACGATGATGACTTCCGAAGAAACGATGGACCTTCTCTCCAGCGTAAGGTTGGGCATTCATCTCGGACTAATCGAGATCACGATTGCCACGGTGAATGAGCTTTTCCTGAACACGCAGCCGGCTCATTTACAGAAGCTAACGGGTCATACGCTGGATGGCGAAGAGCGCAACGCAGCTCGCGCCCGTTATCTCCGCACCCGCTTGCGGGAGACCGAAGCACATCCCAATTAGTCCGTAGGTCGGGATTCTGATCCTGACTGGACGACCTAATCCATTTGCATACAGGAAGTTGTGGCAAGCGGAATTTCTCCGGCAATTCGCTTTGACCGTGCATAGAATGATTGATACGATAGTTGTTTCCGCCTCAAGCGTGCGCGCCTGGTTTCCGGCCGGGCCGACAAACTCTTTCTTGACGAGCCAGGGGATCCGCCAAAGCGGTAGGAGGACAGTGCGTGGCGATTGTGCAGGTGAAAGATCTCATTGAATCCGGCGTTCATTTCGGCCATCGGGCCAGCCGCTGGAACCCCAAGATGCGGCCGTACATCTACGGCAAGCGTAATCTCATCCACATCATCGACCTGCGCGAAACGGTGCGCGGACTGCTCCGCGCCTATCGTTACCTGTCGCAGGTAGCCAGCAAGGGCAGCCTGGTGCTGTTTGTCGGCACCAAGCGGCAAGCCAAGGAAGCGATCGAACGCGAAGCCAACCGCTCCGGCATGCCCTACGTCAACGAACGCTGGCTGGGAGGCACGCTCACTAACTATCGCACCATCCGCGACCGCCTGAAGCGCTTGCAAGAGCTGGAAGGCCTGTGGCTGCCGCCCGGTGACAACGCCGGCAAGATGAACATGGTTGCTTACATGCGCTCGATGCTGAATGAGTCGGGCAAGCTGGAGCTGACCAAGGCGCCCGAGAGCGCCGAGATCCGCCGCTACAGCAAGAAGATGGTGGCCACGCTCAACCGCGAGTTGACCAAAATTCGCCGCAACCTGGAAGGCATTCGCGAGATGAGCCGCATGCCCGACGCCCTGATCGTCGTCGATCCCAAGCGCGAGCACATTGCGGTCCTGGAAGCGCAGCGCGTCGGCATCCCCACGGTCGCCTTGATCGATACCGACAGCGACCCGGACACCGTCGACCTGCCCATCCCGGGCAATGACGACAGCATTCGCTCCATCGAGCTGATGCTGGCGAAGTTGGCGGATGCCGTGCTGGAAGGCCGCAAGACCTTGCCGCCCGAGCAGCCGCAGCCGGTCATGCGGCCGCGGTCGACGCCGTCACCCGATAGCTCTCGTGCCCCGATGGCCGTCGCGAACGCGTAGGCGAGTTCAACTGTCAATTCAAAAAGCGTTCTCATAACTTGCGATTGACGGTCTGGGGAGGCCGCCAATCGTTATCGCATTACGTGGCAGCCTTGAGCTGTCCGCGAGGAGTAGCAGCCGATGAGCATCATTTCCGCCACCGCCGTCAAGGCGCTTCGCGATCGCACCAACGCGCCCATGATGGACTGCAAGGTCGCCCTGACCGAAGCGGCCGGCGACATGGAGAAAGCGGTCGATATCCTGAGGAAGAAGAATTCCGCCATTCAGGCCAAGAAGGGCGAGCGCGAGACGGCCGAAGGCCGCATCGCCGTGTACATCGATCCGGCGAAGAAGGTAGGCGCCATCGTCGAGATCCGCTGCGAGAGTGCGCCGGTAGCGAAGAGCAAGGAATTTGGACAACTCGCCAATGAAATTGCCAAGCAGGTCGCCCAGAAGGGCGCCGCCACCGTCGACGAGCTTCTGAGCCAGCCCTTGGTGGACGACCCGAAACACACAGTCAAGGAGCGGATCGGCGACCTGGTCGGGCTGATTCGGGAGAACATGAAGCCGGCGCGTATGACGCGCTTGACCGGGCTGCTGGGCAGCTACGTGCATCACGATTTCCAGACCGGCGTGCTGATTCAGGTCGAGGGCGCCTCGGCGGATCCGGCGCTCTTGAGCGGCATCTGCATGCACATCACCGCGAAGAACCCGGTTGCGGCCCGGCGTGAAGATGTGTCTCAAGAAATCCTGGAGAAGGAGAAGGAAATCGCCAAAACGAAAGCCGCGGCCACCGGCAAGCCGGCGAACATCGTCGAAAAGATTGCCGAGGGCAAGCTGAAGACCTGGCTGGGGGAAAACGTGCTGGTCGAGCAGCCCTACGTCCGAGACGACTCCAAGACCGTCGGCCAGATCCTGCAAGGAGCCGGCCTGAAACTGGTGCGCTTCGTGCGCTACAAGGTAGGCGAATTGAGCTAAGCCAGGCAACCGCAAGATATTGAAAGGCGAAAGAGAATAGGTAGGTTCTCTTTCGCCTTTTTGTTTATCTTGCCCCCCGGCCTCGTAGGGCAGGTTTTCAACCTGCCTGTGCGGACGGCAGGTTAAAAACCTGCCCTACGAAAGTAAGGCAAAACCGGTCTGGTTCCATCGGTGCAATTCTGGCATGATCCTTCGCCATGCCAGAATCCACGGCTTCTCAGCGTTCCTGGAGGCGGGTGCTCCTGCGCGGCTGCTTTCTCGGCCTCTCGGTCGCGCTCGCCACGGAAGCGTACCGTGTCTTTCTCGGCGACAACTTCCATATTCTCATTCCCGGCAAGGTGTTTCGCTCCGCACAACTCACCGGGGCGGAGCTGGAACGCGTCGTTCGCGCTCATGGCATTCGCACCGTGGTGAATTTGCGCGGCAGTTGCGATCCGAACGCCTGGTATGTGGAAGAGTGCCGGGCGACCCAACGCCTGGACATCAATCAGGAAGACATTTGCTTTTCCTCGGGACGGCTGCCGTCCACGACGGAGGTCCACCGCCTGCTGGAGGTGCTCGACCATACCGAGTATCCGATTCTCTTTCATTGCCGCCAGGGGGCGGACCGGACCGGATTGGCATCCGTGATTTTGCTGCTCGCGCATACGGATGGGGACTTCGCCAAGGCGCGGCAGCAGCTCGGGCTCCGCTACGGACATCTGGCTCTGGGCAGGCCGGCTTATCTCGATCAGTTTCTGGATTACTACGGCGCATGGCTGCGCCTGGCGGGCCTGAAACATTCGCCGCAAATATTCCGCCGCTGGGCGGAGCAAGATTACTGCCCCGGCGGCTGCCGCGCCGCTCTGCAAGTCATGGACAAACCGGCTCATATCGCTCGCGGCGAACCCATCGCACTCCAGGTCCGAGCCAGAAATGACGGCATCAAGCCGTGGCGGCTGCGCGCGGGCAACGATGCCGGCATTCACCTGGCGCTCGACATCAAGGACGAAGCCGGCAATCCCGTGGCGCAGGCGCGCGCCGGCCTGTTCGATGCGGAGGTGGCCGTGGGGCAGAGCATCGCTCTGTCCCTCCCCGTCCCCGCCTTGAGTCCCGGCCGATATCATTTTTTTCTGGACATGATCGAGGAGCAACAGAGCTTTTTCTTTCAGACAGGATCAGAGCCCCTGGAGCTAGTGCTGGAAGTGCGTTGAACCACGGAGGGTTCGTTGAGCAAGCAGCTGAAGCTTCTCGTGAGTGTGGCGCTGCTGGGCTGGTTGGCCTGGTGTGCCGACTGGTCGCGGATCGGCCACATCTTCCTTCATCTACGGCTGGAGCTGTGGCTGGCGGCCGTGCTGCTGTACCTGGCGACGCAATTCGTCAGCGCGTTGCGCTGGCGAATTTTTGCCGCGCCGCTGGGTTTCGAGGAATCCGTGCGCCGCTGCGCGGCGTATTACTTCATCGGCATGTACTTCAATCTGTTCTTGCCGACCTCGATCGGCGGCGACCTGGTGCGCGCCTGGTATCTCGACAGCAAGTCGGGCCGGCGGCTGCCGGCCTTTCTGAGCGTCTTTGTCGATCGCTTCAGCGGCTTGCTGGTGTTGCTCGCGTTGGCCTGTGGGGCGGTGCTGCTTTGCCCGGTCCGGCTCGAGCCGTGGGTCAGGGGGAGTGTGTGGACGTCGGCGGCGTGCGCGGGTCTCGGTTTGCTGGCGCTGCCGATCCTGGCACGGTTCACGATCCGGTTCGAGCGCATGCAACGTCTGCTGGCCGGGATCCGGCTCTATGGCGATCGGCCGCGCCTGATCCTCGCCACAACGTTCCTGTCCCTGATTGTGCAGGCAGCCAACGTCATCCTGGTGTGGCTGGTGGGACTGGCCATCGGTGCAGACGTGCCGGCCGGCTATTACTGGATCCTGGTTCCCATGGTGACCTTGCTCACCTTGCTTCCCAGCGTGAACGGCATCGGCATTCGCGAAGGTGGCGTGCTGCTCTTTCTCAAGCCGCTGGGTGTGGACCAGCCGACGGCCCTCACCCTCTCTTTCCTCTGGTTTGCCGTCTTCACGGCGACCAGCTTGCTAGGCGCCGGCATTTATCTCTTCGGCAATTTTTCTCGACCCGAGGAGCGACCCGATGATGAATCTCTCGGTGATCATCCCGATCAAGGACGAACGCGACAACTTAAGGCCGCTTGACGCCCGCTTAAGGCAGGCGCTGGGGCCGCTTGGCTTGAGCTATGAAGTAATCCTCGTCGACGACGGAAGCGTGGACGGCTCCTTCGAGGTTCTCCGGGAACTCGCCGAGCGCGATGCGCGCGTCAAGGTCGTACGGCTGCGGCGCAACTTCGGCCAGACCCCAGCCCTGCAGGCGGGGATTGACCATTCGAGCGGCGAAGTCCTGGTGACCATGGACGGCGACTTGCAGAACGATCCTGTCGATATCCCGCTCTTGCTGAGTAAGTTGGCCGAGGGGTATGACGCCGTGCTTGGACTGCGCGCCAGGCGGCAGGACAAGCTGCTACTGCGGAAAATCCCGAGCTTCTTCGGCAACTGGCTGATTCGCAAGGTGACCGGGGTCCACATCAAGGACATGGGCTGCACGCTCCGCGCCATGCGCCGCGATCTGGCGGAGGCGCTGCCGCTCTATGGCGAACTGCACCGCTTCGTCCCGGTGCTCGCCCAGCAACTGGGCGGCCGCCTGGCGCAGATTCCGGTCCGGCACCATCCGCGCACCGCAGGCAAGACCAAGTACAACCTGACGCGCACCTTTCGCGTGCTGCTGGATTTGATCACGATCAAGTTCATGCATAGCTACCTGACGCGGCCCATGCACGTCATGGGGCTGGCCGGACTCCTGGCGATGGGCCTCGGCGCCTTGAGCCTGCTGGCAACCGTGTGGATGAAATCACACTCCGGGATCTACATGACCGGCAATCCGCTGTTGCATTTGAGCATCATGCTGGAAATGGTGGGCATCCAGTTCATCTCCATGGGCCTGCTGGGCGAGGTCATGACGCGCACTTACTTCGAGAGCCAGGGCAAGACGCCCTACGCCGTGCAGGCGACCTTGAACCTGACTACTCCTGTTGAGCGCAAAGCAGCATAGCAGCACCACCGGGCTTGTCCCGGTGGAACTGGTGACTGCCAGCCAGAATCTATCGCATCGCGAAGTTATCGCCGCCGCGGGGCTCGTCCCGCGGGGCGACGACTGTCAGCCGGGCCGACAGTCGGGCTCCACCGGGACAAGCCGGACAAGCCCGGTGGAGCGCGTTTCTGCAAAATCGTGCACGCCGGCTTAGCGGTTCGTCACGACGACGATCTCGCCGTGGCGATAAAGATCGTAATGGCGCGCCAGCAGGCGGTGCGGGCCGCGCAGCTTTCCTTCCAGTGCCTGCCATTCGACCGCGGGCAGGAAAAGATAGGTCTGCAGGGGCATGCGTAAGAACTCCAGCGCCTGCTCCTCGGTGGCACATTGCTGCACTTCGCGCCTGCAGTAGAAGACCAGGCTGGGCTGAAAATACCGATAGCTGCCTACGCGAATTTCATGTTGCGTGGCCTGAGCTTTCGAGGCCTGCACCAGACCGCGCGGCGCCTTGAAGCCATCGAGTGCCACACTGCCATACGTCGCGAGCGTGCCGATAAAGAAGACCGCCGACAAGCCGACGCAACCGACCAACGCCGTCCGCCATTGCCGGCGCAGGCACCACCACGAGGATGCCGCGCCAAGCACGGGGAAGGCGCCCAGCAACGCCCAGCTTGCCAGGCCAGGCAGTTGGCGGCCGTGCAGTTTGACCATATCAATCGTGCCTCCGGCAACCAACAGGCCGACACTTGTCCCAAAGCCCACGAGCATCAGGCAGCTAAGGCTTAGAAGGAATGCCCAATGCGGCGGAGCAATGGCCTGCCGTCGCCAGCGCTCCAGGAAACGCGCGGTCAAAATCGCCAGCGGCGTGTAGACCGGCAAGATGTAGTTAGGCAGCTTGGTCGCAGCCAGCGAGAAAAAGAGGAGATAGACCGCGATCCAGCACCAGAGGAAACGATAGACAGCGCCAATCTTCAGCTCCCCGACGGTGTTGCCATCGTCCTGGCGGCCGCGTTCTCCCGTACCGTACCAAGCGGCAAACCCCGAGAATATCGACCACGGTGCGAAGCCAACCGCCAGAACGGCCAGGTAGTAAAAAACTGGGCCGCGGTGGTTCTCCATGGGATTCAAAAAGCGGTTCACATTGTGCGTGCCAAAAAAGCCGCGCAGAAAGTCTCCTTTGGTGTCGTTGGTTACCCAGATATACCAGGGCAGAGCGACGAGCGTGAAAGCAAGGCCGCCCCACATCAGGCGGCGGTCCCATAGTAGACGGAGTTGCCCGGACCACAGAAGAAAGCTCGCCACAACCGCCAGCGGCAGCACCAGGCCGACAGGGCCCTTGGCAAGCACCGCAAACCCTGCCGCGATCCCGGCGGGGACAAACCAGCCGCGGCCGCTTTTGGCATAGCTGCGCCAGAAGATGAGCAGGCTCAAGGTCGTGCAGGCGTGCAGGAGGGCATCGGGATTGGCAAAATGGGCGGATGCGCAAAAACCAATGGTGCTGACAACCATGATGCCCGCGATCAGCGCTGTGGCCGGGTTGAACATGCCGCGGGATAGTTCATAGACAAGCAACACTGTCAGCA
>DASZFN010000452.1:0-9941 GCA_035939715.1 Gemmataceae bacterium
TCCTTGCCCTTCTTTCCCAAGGATTGGCGAAGTTCCTTGCGAACGGTGCTGAGTTTCTTCGGACCCATCATAAGAGTTGCTCCAAATGATTCCACAGATTCTGAATTTGCCGCGCGGCCGTATCGGGGGCAACACCTCGGCTCATCAGTTCGGCCGTGGCTTTGGCCAGGACAGCATCCCGGTCAGGGCCTGGTGCACAGACCATGGCCCCCAGAATGGAAGCCAGGATCTCTTCACTTGGCTGCCGACAACCCGCCGGCCATGTGGCGTGCCAGGCGTGGATGCCTGGCTAGCAGTTGATGGCCGCGCTCGTGGGCGAGAATCGCATCCAGCGAGAAGTCCTCTGGATCAGCGTCCCGTTCAAACGCTTCCGCGTAAACGATCAGCAAATCATTCCGCGGCTCTCGTGCCAGGCCGTACTGGGCGCCGCCCGCCTGGCTGTACACGTGGCGATACTCAACCTGCCCAACAAAGCCCAAGTGTGTCGCGATCCGAGCCAGCCGGTTCAACCGGGTTCGGAGCTGGGCACTGGAGAGCGGCTGGGGACGGGGACGCCGTTCTGGTATGCCTGCACTTTAAGCGATTATGACTCACCTCGCAAGCAGTCGAAGGCATTCTCGCGCAGGTCCGCCTACGACACGTAAACTCCCGGAGGCTAGGGGTCCAGCAGCACTTCCCCGGCAGATGCTCCAGGCTCAAGTCGTGGTGGCCGGAAAGTGTCCGGTCAGCGCCGCATCAAGTACCGTTCGAAAATGGGAATCATCCAGTATGAAAGCGCAAAGGAGAGTCGCACGGCCGCTAAGCAAGATCGTCAAAAGTGGACTGCCCGGTGCGGACACGCTCGCGTCGAATTTCATGGGCGCCGGGCGGCCGCGGCAGCTGCCGTGGTTTTTAGGGGGGTTGCTCCGGGCGTCACTCCATGCGAAGGAGGGGGCGTACTTCCATCGCGCCGCCCGCGGCGAGCGTCGGGAAGCGCAGCGCGATCGCGACCGCTTCGTCCCGATCCTGGCACTCGATCAGGTGGTAGCCGCCGAGTTGTTCCTTGGTTTCCGCGAACGGCCCATCCGTGATGACCGGCTTGCCGTTTTTCTCGCGAACGGTGACGGCGCTCGCACACCGGTCCAGCTTGGCGCCGGCCAGTAACCGACCGCTCTTCTTGAGTTCATGAAGGACTTTTGCGTATTCATCCATGATCCTGGCCCGCTGTGAATCCGGAAGTTTCGCCCACTGGGCCTCATCGGCACAACACATCAGCAAGTATTGCATGGCTTTCTCTCCTGGGAAGAGTCGACGTTATCCCACAACCAAGTCGAACGGCGCTGGCCCGAATCGACACCCTCGGCAGCAGCGGTCGGTTTCCATGGCACCTGCCGCCCAAGGCCAACGTCAAAGATGGCCATTGGCCATCTTGGTGGTCCGCCAAGCTGAGTAGGTGGATTGGCGGGCGGACGGCGCCAGACCCGGGGCGGACGGCGCCAGCCCCCCCCGGCTCAAAAAACGTGGCAAACTGGCAAACTCATTTTCTTGCTGGACACAACTCGACATGGGCTAGTGGCTTGCGGATGAAACTGAGTTTGCCAACCGTGGCAAACTCACCTGGCAAACTGGCAAACTCATTGGCCATCTTGGGAGCAGGTGTGGGGCCATGGCTAGGCGGCCAGCCGCCTGCTCGGTGCCTGTTGCCAGGCGACCTGGCGTGCGAGCCCTTCGTCGAGGCTGACCCGCGGCTGCCAGCCGAGATGACGGGTTATCTTGGCCGTGTCGGCGAAGGTGTAGCGCTGGTCTCCGGCCCGCGCCGGCTCGCGGCGAATCACAGCTTTGCGGCCGGTTATCATTTCCAGCTTGCGAATGACATCCCAAACGCACACGGCTTCGCCGCCGCCGACGTTGTAGGACTCGCCCGGCAGCGCCTCGACGGCAGCCAGCGTGGCGGCGACGCAGTCGTCGATATAGGTGTTGCCGCGCACCTGGTAGCCGTCGCCATAAACCGTGAGCCCGGCGCCGCCCAGCAAGGCGGCGATGAAACGCTGGTAGCCCATGTCGGGGCGTTGCCGGGGACCGTAAACCGAGAAATAGCGCAGCACAACCAGCGGCAGGCCCTGCTCCTCGGCGTAGGTTCGACACAAGTTTTCGGCAGCCAACTTGGTCACACCATAAGGGGAGATCGGCCGCGTCGGCAGGGTTTCATCGCCGGAGCCGAAGCGGCCGTACACCGACGACGTGGAGGCGTAGAGGAAGCGGCGTAGGCGGCTCTGACCGCGGCAGGCTTCCAGCAGCCGCTGTGTGGCGGTGACGTTGCAGCTTTCATAGAGGTCGAATTCCGTCCAGCTTTTCGCCAGCCCCGCCATGGCGGCCAGGTGGAAAACGACCTCCACGTCCTGCAGCAGCTCGTTCAGGCAGGCCGTGCGCAGGTCAAGCGCGTGGTGCTCGAAATGCCGATGGCTGCGCGCCACGGCCAGGTTCGCTTCCTTGAGCTCGCGCGGGTAATAAGGGATGAAGGCGTCCACGCCGACCACCGCATGGCCGCCGTCGAGAAGCTGCTCGCAAAGGTGGGAGCCGATAAATCCGGCCGCTCCGGTGACAAGACATTTCATGCCGTGGTCTGCTCCTTTGGAGATGCGCAGGCTTCGAGCCGCGCCAGGCGTGCTTCCAGCGCGGCCAGCCTGTCGGCGCTGGCCGCGGAAACCTCGTGAAGCGACTTGAAAAGGGCAGCCAACTCGTCGGCTTTGCCGTCAGCTACCAGCTTTTCGATGCAACCAGCCAGGAAGGCCTGGCCCGTCTCGGAGGCTACGTCAGCCCGCGCTGGAGTTGATGCCGAGGTTCCGGCCGCGTGATCGAGCATGGCACAGCACTCCGCCAGCTCGGCCACGGCTGCCAGGATGTGCTGATTGAAGGCGGATTGCTGCCGGGACAGTACATCAACGTAAGCGTGCTTGAAATTGCCGAGCAGCTTGCGCTTGATGCGGCGCTTGAGTGGCGCAAAACGGCCCTCGGTAATGTCCGCGTAATCGTCCGGGAGTGATTGTTTGTTCGCCGCTTCGGCAAGGGCGGCTTGCGCGGCTTCGAGAGAGGGAGCGCAACCGCCGGCGGTCGATTGCTCGGCGCCGCGTGGAGCAGATTGGGTACTTTGAACGCGGGTCGGAGTAACGGTAAGCCGGACGAATCCTTTTGCGCCTGTCGGCGGGTGAGGTTTTTCCGTCTGCCACAAGGCAAGCGGTGCCGCGCTCAGGGCGAGCCCGTAAACTCCTGGCGTTGCCGGAACCGGCGCGCGGGCGATGGCGGCGATCTGCTTCCCGGGAAGCAGCAGCCCTGGCAACGGTGTGTCCTGGCTCGCGGCCAGCGGTTTGCCCGAGGCGTCCAGCAAGGTAGCGCGCAAGACCCTGGCGGCTGGTCCTTCATGCACGATGGGCCGCGTGCCGCCATTGGTGAGCCGCACGGGAATCAGCAGCGCTGCCTGGCCTGCGGGAACGGCGAGCTTGGTAACGCGCGGCTGCACGTCCATGCGTTCCAGAAGGGGCGGGCGCGTCGAGTCCAGAAGCTCCTCAATAAGCAGCCCGAAACGCTCGCGCCAGACACTGCGCTCGTGCTCCGCGGCGCGCAGGAACCCCTGGCGGCGCATATGCTCGTGCAAGGGAACGCGCAGCGCGCACATGGCCTCTTCGAGTGTACGCAGAAATGCTTCTTTGTCGCTGTACTGCTCGTGCACGTAGCGCTGGCCGTGTTGCCCCATGGCGCGCCACAGTTCCGGCCGCGCCCACAGATCATCCAGTGCCGCGGCAAACGAGGCGAAATCACCGACGACGGTCCCGCCGCCGCAGGCCTGGAGATGAGCGGCCAGGACGGCGCATTTTTCGTGAGCGATTACAGGGGTGCCCTGGGCCCACGCCTCCAGGGTGACGAGTGAAAGCGATTCAAACTGGGAAAGCTGCACCAGGGCGGCGGCGCCGGCCAGAACGTCGTGCTTCGTCTGCTCGTCCACGAAGCCCAGGTCATGCGCCCACGCTTCGCGCGGAACAGCAATCTCGCCCTCGCCCATGAACACAAAAGCGAATCGATCCGGACGCTCCGCCGCATAACGCCGCGCGTACTCGAGATATCGAGGAAAGTTCTTCTGGATAGAGTAACGCCCGCAATAAGTTACATACGGCCTGCGCAGAGCCAGCACCGCGGTCGCTCGTTTGGGGTCTCCCTGAGTTACCGGATCCAGCACCGTGCCCATGCACACCGCGCCCGGATGATTGAGGCCCAGTTCCGACTCGGCAAAGGCCTGCTCTTGGCGGCTGTGATAAAGGATGGAACCGACTCGCCCATAAGCTTGCTGCCAGACCTTCAGATGGGCGTATGGCTCCTCATGGAAGCAGGGAAGCAGAATCGTCTTCTGCGCAAACGCCCGAGCCGCCTGGTAAGTCAGACCGAACAAGTAGGGACCCGTCAGCACGGCATCAAATTCATCGATGCGGCCTTGCAGGTCTTCGATCAGGCGGCTCGAATGAATGGAATGGCGCAGGTAAGCGCTCTCGACATCCGCGGAGACCCTGCCTTCGTTTTCCAGGATATTCCGGACCGTTGCCAGATGTTTGTCGCGATCGTGCGCATCGAGACGAAAGCGGTGCACCGCAACCCCGTCGATGGCTGCCGTCCCCTCGGATAAATGATTGTCCCACTGGCTTTCCGAGTCCGTGCAGGTCGTGAAGACTTCCACATGATGGCCGGCGGCGCTCAGGGTGTTGACTATTTTTCGCAACGATGCTTCCGCTCCGCCGGCAAACCCCGCGCCGTAGCGAAAAGCGACGACGGCAACCTTGCTGCGCAATGCGGAGTGCGTAACCGTCGCCGCAGGCCTGGCAGGCAAGGCGCGCCGAATCTGCTGGACGAGATCATCCACATCATCGGGCGCAAATGTGATACCTGCCGGGCCGACCGTTTCCGGCAGCGCCGTCGTTCGCGCCGCGATCACGGGCAGACCGCAGGCCATGGCCTCCAGGACAGGGATGCAAAAACCTTCATGGAGCGACGGCATGACAAAAATATCCGCGGACCGGTAGGCGTCGCGCAATTGCCCATCGTCGACGTGGCCCAGAAAATGCAGGCGCTCGCGGACGCCGTGCTCATCGGCAATTTGCCGGCAGCGCTCGACTTCCGCTTGATAAAGGTCCTTCGTGTCGCCAAGGACCGCCAGGTGTACCGGCGGCTGCACATCTTGAAGCCGGGCCAGCGCCTGGACTAACAGAGGAACGCGCTTGTTAGGCGCCAACCGGCCGACAAAGAGCAGCAGAGTCGCTGCGTTCAGGCCGAGCAATTGGCGGAGCGGCCGCGCGGGCACTCCGGGCCGAAAGTGAGAGCCGTCAATCGCGTGGGCCAGCGTGCGCACGCGCTGGGCCGCTAAGCCCGTGCTCCTCTGCAGCTCCCGGCGCATGAATTCGCTATGCGCCACGGTCAGGTCCGCAAACCACGCCAGGCCACGCTGGCGCATGCCTTTCTCCAAAGCCTCGCGATTGTGCCGTCCCCAAAGCCCCGGCGGCGTAACGCCGTGATAGTCAAAAAGAATGCGCGCCTTGGTTTGGGCCAACAGCGGCAGCAGGCCGAGCAAGCGGAAATACTGGCTATATTCGACGATCACCAGGTCGGCCGTGGAGAGGAACTGCCACGCCTCACCCACCGGTTCGGCGGCACCCAGGCGCTGGCACTGGCCGGCCAGGGCGCGATGAAGATTCTGGTCGGACTCCAGGAAAATGCGCACCTCACTGCCACGCTCGACAAAGAACGCGAGCTTCTCGGCAATCTGATTGCCGATGGCATCGCCGGCGCGTGCGTTGTAAGTGAGGAGTGCGACTCGCAAGGACCGTCCCTCCGTGGACCGCGTCTGGGAAAGCAGGATCGGCCCGGTATGCTAGCAATCCTTTGCCGGCCAGGCAATGCCGGGATGACTTTGCCCTTGACGGTGGTGGAGGGCGCTTCTATTTTCCAAGAAGCTTCGGGGCGCTTAGCTCAGTTGGCTAGAGCACCAGCTCGACACGCTGGGGGTCACAGGTTCAAGTCCTGTAGCGCCCATTTATCAACGCCAAATCAACTCCCCTCCGGCGTCTTCACGCGAAATTCCCGATGCGTGAAGGCCGCCATGGCGATGAGCGTCAGCGCCAGGCTGGCGCCGAGCACCGTCATCAGGCAGGCGCCGGCACTGGGCGCTTCGCTGAGCTTGATTCCCCAGGGATTGTAATCGTTGCCGACAATCTTGGTCCAATCGGGCTGAAGCCAGCGCTCGAAGAGCACGCGTATGTAGTACATGACCGTCAGCTTGCGCACGGCGAAGTCGACGTTGGCCAGGATCCCCTCGAAGACGACGCTGTAGAGCAGCCCGGCGAACAGAGCGTAACGCACTACCAGGCTCATGCAGCCGAACAGCGCACAGTAGGCAGTCAAGGTCAGCGTGATCAGGCCCACGGTCTTCAACAGGCGCATGGGCGCGAGCTGTTCGCTCCACTCGGGAGCGCCCCAGTAAATCATCACCTCGGTCAGCATCGTGAAAAAGCCGGCCAGCAAGATGACCAGCAGCAGCGTGGCGAGCAGTTTCGTCAGGTAGATGCCCCACTTCGGCAACGGGCGGACCAGCAAGTACGTGAGCGTCTGCTCCTCGATCTCGTCCTGGATCATGGCGGTGGCGTACAACAGGGCGGTCAGCGTGACCATGACGTGCGGGATGACGTTGAACACCAGGCCGAACTCGAGGCCGGGCAGCCGGGTCTCGGGCGTGAAGTGCCGGATGAGCAGCGCCACCACCGCGGGCAGCGTGAACACAAAGGCGAGCACCAGCAGCTTGCGCGCCCGGGCATGCTGCCGGAAGGTGAGCCAGAAGAGCGTGGCCAGGCCGGCAAGGTTAAGCCCTTGCCGCGGCAGCCTGCGCGGCGCCGCGACGGCGTTGTTCTGCAGCGGGGCGGCGTGCGCGGCCGTCGGTTGCGTCATTTATTCACCAGATATTTGAATACGGCTTCCAGGTTATCGTCATCGGAATACACTTCAGTGATGCGGCAGCCGTCGTGCAAGGCGATTTCCGGCAAGCGCGCGTAAAAGGCGTCCGGCGCGTGCGTCTCGACCAGAAGGCCTTTTTCCTTCTTCAACAGCTCCAGCCCCTCCACGTCCTCGAAGGTCACCAGCTTCGCCGCCAGGTTGCGGTAGCTCTCGCACAGCAGCACGATGCGGTGCGGATAGCGGTCGATCAGGTCGCGCAACTGCCGTACATGTCCCTCGGCGACCAGGCGGCCATGATTGAGCAGGATGATGTTGGGCGTCACGGCCTGCACCTCGTGCAGCACGTGGCTGGACACGACGACGCTCTTGCCGCGGTCGCCCAGGTGGCGGATGACGTCCATCAAATCACGCCGCGCCACGGGATCCGTGCCGGTGAGCGGCTCATCGAGAAACAGGACTTCCGGATCGTGCACCAGCGCCTGGGCGAGCTTGGTGCGCTGGCGCATGCCTTTGGAGTAGCCGCGGATGGCCCGATCCATGTTGGGCGTCATGCCGACCAGCTCGAGCGCCTCGCCCGCGGCGGAGCGGGCATCTGCCCGCGCCAGGCCGCTCAGCCGCGCGCACGTATAGATGAAATCCCGGCCGGTCATCCATTCGTAGAAGGCGTCCTGTTCCGGGCACAGGCCGATCAAACGACACAGCGGCGCGTTGTTCCATACGCGGTGTCCCAGGACGCGCACTTCGCCCTGGCTGGGATGAAGCTGGCCAGTAGCGAGTTGCAGCAAAGTCGATTTGCCGGCGCCGTTGGGGCCGAGCAACCCCGTCACGCCCGCGGGAATGCGGAAGCTCAGGTTGTTGACGCCGATGACGTTGCCGTACCACTTGGAGACGGCACGGAATTCCACAACGGCTGTCAGCGCAAGCGATCCAGGGATTTCACGCGTGTCGTCAGAATACATAAGGAAAGTCCAAACAGTCCCGCCAGCACGCCGGCGGACCAGTACCAGGGCGGGTTCGGTTCCGCCGGGCGGCCGCGCTGCCCGTCAAAGCTCCTGTTGTCCATCGGCTCAGGCGGTGCTTGCTGCATCTTTCGGCCGCGGACCAGCCGCGGCGGCTGTTGCTTCGGGCGCTGAATCATCTGCGTTACGCCGGCCAGTTTCTTGTAGGCCGATTCTGTATCCAGCAGCCAGTTCCCCAGCCTTTCCAGGTTCTCCCGGTACGAGATGATCGGGCACCAGTCCTCTCGTATCGTGTCCGTAAGTGCCGCGCCGAGCGTTCCGGAGATAATCCAGAACCCGGCCCACATGACAGCCACGTAGCGCGAGTTGCGCGACAGCGAAGAAAACGCCAGCATCAGCGTCCCCGCGGAAACTACCACGATCAACCCGTACAGGACGCTGGCGGCCAGGATGCGGATGGTTGCGGAAACAATGCTCAAATCGAGGCTGAAACAAACCCCGAGGATATAGGCGATGAGCGCAGGCACGATGACCACCGCGCCCAGGCAGATACCGATCACGGCAAGCTTGCCGGCGAAATAATCGAAGCGGCGCAACGGCTTGGAGAAATAGAGCGGCATGGCATTGAAGCGCAGGTCCTTGCTGATCAGCCCCGGCCCCACCAGCAGAACCAGCCCGAGCGATACATAAAGCTCGACCCGGAAAAAGTACTCGTAAGCAATCGTCCACACCGGGTTGCGGTATTCTTTGGGCGCGTTGCGGATGGCGTCGGGCAGGCCGAACATGCGGACCAGCGATTCCAGGAAGCCCGCGTTAGCCTCCTGTTCGAGAAGTCCCCAGAACACCATGAAGGTGCCGAGGATGAGCGCAGGCACGAGCGCCAGCAGCAGGACCGCGCGCACATAGCGGTTCTTGAACTGCAGGCGCGCCCCCTGCCGCGCGATCGTCAGCCAGCGCCAGGCATGGCCGGAGAGCTTGCCCTGCCAGTGTTGATAACCCTGATCGAAGATCGGCATGGCTTAGTCTTCTCCCACCAGAGCTTTCTGGAACACCTCTTCCAAAGTGCTCCGCCGCGGCCGCAGGTAGCGGATCTGCAGCCCCGCGGCGGCCGCCGTCTCCCAGAAGATTTTCTCCGTGCCCTCCGGCGGCACCTTGACCATCAGGCGGTCTTCCCAGGGCTCGCAAGCACAGCCCGCCGCGACCAGGGCGCGGGCGAAGCGCTCGCTGTCCGCCTTGACGCGCACCTCGTACATCCCCTGGTGGCCCTCCTTGAGCTTGGCAATGAGACCGCTCTCCTTCAACCTGCCGCGGTCGAGCACCATGACATAATCGCACACCGCTTCCACGTCCGGCAGCAAGTGGCTGGAGAAGAGCAGGCTCATGCCCTTGTGGTGCCCCAGGTCGCGGGCCAGCTCGAGCAGTTCGTCGCGCCCTTTGGGATCCATGCCGTTGGTGGGCTCGTCGAGAATCAGCAGTTTCGGGTCGTGCACGATAGCGGAAGCGAGCTTGAGCCGCTGCTTCATGCCGGTTGAGTAGGACTCGACTCTGCGATAGCGGGCCTCGCCCAGATCGACATAGTCGAGCACCTCATGGGCGCGCTGCATGGCGTCTTTCCGACCCATGCCGGCCAGCTCGCCCGCATAGGCGACGAATTCGACCCCTTCGACCGCCGGAAACAGGCACTCGTCCTCCGGCACGAAGCCGACCCGCTGGCGAATATCGAGCCGCTCCGAGCGGATGTCCTTGCCGAGCACCTGGCCGCTCCCGGAGTCGATGGAAATGAGACCCAGCAGGGTACGGATCATGGTTGTCTTGCCCGCCCCGTTCGGCCCCAGGAGGCCGATAACCCCCTCGGGCACCTCGACGGAGAGGTTGCGCAGGGCGATGATGTTGCCGTAAGTCTTGGTAACGTCACGGAGCTGAAAGAGCATTCGCCTTTCCGATTTCTTGAGCCGTTTCCAAACAGGTTGTGGGCTCCCGACCCGACCTTGCAATCAAACGTTATTCGTTATGGCG
>DASZFN010000453.1:0-10982 GCA_035939715.1 Gemmataceae bacterium
ATCGATTGGCTGAATCGTCCAGCCCTCAAGCTCTGCCGAAACGCCCCGTTGAATGAACTGCACCTCGACGACAAACCGCGCGTTGCCGCCGCGCCGAACGATCTGTCCGGTCAAGCCCGCGAGGGGACCATTGGTGATTTCCACCCACATGCCCGGCGCCAGGCGTGCTTCGGGCGTCAAGGGCGCCCCGGAGGTGATCAGCCGATACAGGCGCATCAGGTCGCTATTGAGTTGGCTCTGATCGGCTACCGTGAGGCAATTGACTACGAGGTTTGTCTTTAATGCCTTGAGGCGGGACGACTCGTCGCCGAACAGAAAAAGATAACCTGGAAAAAGCGGCAGATGGGCTGTGCGCATGCGGCCCTGGCTGCGCCAGCGCCGTTCATACTGCGGTAGAAAAAACGACGTCGCGCTCTGCAAGCATTTTCTGGCCAGCGATTTTTCCGTGCGCGGCTTGGTGTGCAGGACCCACCAGCCAGAAGCCTGTTCCACTTCTGGAGCCCCGTTCAGGAACAGGTCTTCCGGGAACGTCATGGGTTCCCGGGGCAGTAATGGCATGATTGCCCCTCGTGCACCCTGGCCGTACCTGCTTGATGCCCTGCCACGCGACGAAACCTTTCGGGATAAAGGGGACAGAGTCCCGTCCCCTTACGCCCCGACAATGGAAGCCTCGCTGCAACATAAGTTGCCGCGAGGCTTTTTTCTTGGAACCGTCGGCCCGCGTCGTGGCGGACAGAAAAGCGCTTTAGTCCTTCGAGCGCTTGGCGTCCCAGTCGAGGCTCATGGTTTCGCCGTTGCGCTCGAATTCGATCTTGCCCTTGATGGTGTCGCCGCTCACTTTGCCGCTGTACTTGCGGGTAAACTTCTGGCCGTTCCGCTCGTTGGTGACCGCAAAGGAAACCTCGCCGTCCTTGAATTTGCCGTCCTCAATTTTCGTTTCCTGATCGCCCCGTGACAGCGTGCCGGTTAACTTGCCGTCGTCCAGCTTCAGCTTCAGAGTGAGATCAAACGTCTGGCCGTTGCGTTCGACCGACCACTTCCAGGTGCCTGTCGGGTTCGGTTTATCGTCGGCCATGGCCGTACCGGCAAAACCCGCGAGCACCACCAACACCGTTGCCATTGCAAGTCGCTTCATGACCCAGGCTCCTCAAGGTGGAGAGGCGAAGCTGCTCGTCCCAGCAACGGGCCGCCTCGGCCTCGGAGAAAACTCCCTCAATACTGACTCCCGACAATACCTTCATTGTCCCAGGCGCGCAACGCGCGTCCGCGCACTGGCGATTGTATGCCGGCAAACGTTATTCGGCTCCTAACTGCATGAGCAGCGCGGCTTGTTTGCCCATCTGGCGTATTTTCGATTTTTCGGATATAAAGCGCCGCGCGCCATGGAGGCCGCTCCTGGCCAAAATGGTGCTACTCTTGGGTGAGATGGGGCTACCGCCGGCGTCCGGTCTCCCGCCAAGAAGGCGCACGTTGACGGCGTTTGAACCTTTTGCCGCCTATGCCGACAAAGGGGACAAAGAGTCCTGTCTCCCTTATTCGGATAGGCTTTCAGAGAACCCTTTCATGCCTGCGCGCTTGACTTGTCCCCAGGGCCATCAGTGGGAACTCCCCGAGGAGAGCGCTCCCCTGGCTGTGAAGCAGCAACTCCTATGCCCCGTCTGTGGGGTAAACACCGCACCGTCGCTACCGGTCGTTGACGAAACCGCTGCCCCAGCCGCCAGCTCCGCAGCGGCAACAACCGGCGCCGTGACGGAGACACTGCCCATCGGCAGCGCGCAGACAGCAGATCCACACCTCGAAGCCGCCACTCTGGCCCAGACGGAGCGGCCGCCGGCTAGCGGCATTGAGGAAGAAGCCGTCATTCCCGGCCATACGATCCTGGGAGTTCTGGGCCGCGGCGGCATGGGGGTCGTGTACAAGGCGCAGCAGGTCAAGCTCAAGCGCCTGGTGGCCTTGAAGATGATCCTGGCCGGCGCGCATGCCGGGCCGGAGGAGTTGAATCGCTTTCGCATCGAGGCCGAGGCGGTGGCCAGCCTGCAGCATCCCAACATTGTGCAGATCTACGACATGGGCGACTTACAGGGCCGTCCTTACTTTTCCCTGGAGTTCGTGGAAGGCGGTACGCTCGCCCAGAAGCTCAACGGCGCGCCTCTGCCGGTCCAGCAGGCAGCCCGCCTGGTGGAGACGCTCGCCCTTGCCGTGCACTATGCCCATGAGCACGGCATCATTCACCGCGATCTGAAGCCGGCCAACGTCTTGTTGACGAACGATGGTACGCCCAAAATCACGGATTTCGGCCTTGCTAAGCGCCAGGAGAAGGCCGTCGCCCATACGCACACTGGATCAATCCTCGGCACCCCCAGCTACATGTCTCCGGAGCAAGCCACAGGCCGAAGCACAGCGATCGGCCCGGCGACCGATGTGTACGCGCTCGGAGCGATCTTGTACGAACTGCTCACGGGGCGGCCGCCGTTCAAGGCGGAGACCTTGGTGGAAACCCTGGACCTGGTAAGGCACCAGGAGGCCGTACCGTTGCGCCGCTGCCATCCTGCGGCGCCGCGCGACCTGGAAACCATCTGCGCCAAGTGTCTCCAGAAGACACCAGGCCGGCGCTATGCCAGCGCTGCCGAACTGGCCGGGGACCTGCGCCGCTTCCTGGCCGGCGAGCCTATCCTCGCTCGGCCGATCTCGCGCTGGGAGCGGTCGGTCAAATTGTTCAAACGCCGGCCGGCCCTGATGGCGCTGACGGGCGTCAGCGTCGTCGCGGTGCTGGCGCTGGCGACGGCGGCCATCCTCTGGTTTAACCTGAGACACGGGGCTACTTCTGCAGGCCAGGAGACCTCGCAAGCCACTCTCTTGCGCCAGTACAGCGAGGCGGAAGTTCTCCAGGCCGGCAAGGCCAACCGTCGCGCCTTGTTTGACATCATCCGCAACCGCGGGCGGAACCAACGCGGCTGGATACTGGCCAATCTGGCGGCAGACGCGCCCCCGGAGGAGGAAGTCTGGTTGCACTCCCAGGCCCTCTGTGCCTTGATCAGTTCGCCGGATGTCGCCGGCAGCGATCTGCAGCCGTTCCTTGCCAGCCTGGACCTGCCTTTTGCCGCCGATGTCCGTATCGAAGCGGGCGGAGTTAAGTATGGTTGGCTTGCACATGTCGGGACTTCGTACACGGAGGCAGAGCCCGCGCTCTGGACGGCGGCAGCACTGGCCGCGGCCCTGGGACGGCCCGGGTGGCTCAGCGAGGAAAGCCGTCGCCGCTGCCTGGAACATTTCGCTTATATCCACGAAGTGGCGCAAGCCTACCGGCCAACGCAATTCACCGGCGGCTGGAACATGTTGGCCCGGCAGGCAGAACCGGCCCAACATAACACCTACACCACGGCTCTTGCCCTGCTCGCCCTTCTGGAAACCCGGCATGCCGGGCTGGGCTGGGAGGGGAGCACGCAGCGGCGCGATGAATTGCTTGCTACCACGGCGGGCTGGCTCGCTGCCCAGTTTCACTCGTCCGGCAACTCTTCCGGCTGGCACTATGGCACCGACGCTTCCGATGTGGTCCTGGAGGGCCTGACGCTCCAGATCTATGGGGAATTACTCCGGGCCGATGTTGAGGCGGGGATTCCGATCCCGCCAAGGATCCTCGAGCAGATTCCGAAGCATCTGGCCGGCTGCGCCGGCCGCACTCTCGACTACCCCAATCAGGCCGGCTCTGCCTCGGTTATCTTCACCGATCACATGGGCAAGCAGCAGCTCGGCAAACAATCGCTCCTGTTTGCCTGGTATCCCTGGGGCGTGAACTGCTGCACCTGGTGGTTGCACCACGCTCAGAAGCATGGCGCGTCCCCGGCGGACATTACCCAGGTGCGGAGCGTGCTCGGCCACCTGGTAGTGGATCTCGGCGAAGAGGCAGCGACCAAAAACGTGACCGGGTACACCTTCATCCCGGCGGAGCGGCTCTACTGTCTGGCGACGCTCCCTCCTGCAGGTGAATCCGATCGTGCCAGGTGATCCGGTAACACGCGCGTCGCGGCCAGCAAGGAGACGGGGAGCGAATGATCACGGATCCGATTTTCTATCGGCTGTTTGCCAGGATGCAGCGTTGCAGCACGATTTGGTAGAATTGATCGAAACCGTAGTGCTCTACAAGTTGCCCCGGCTGAGCCGGGAGGAGATCCAGGCCATGTTGCAAGTGCACGATATCCGCGAGACGCGCGTCTACCAAGAAGCCAAGGAAGAGGGCTTCAAGGAAGGCATGGAGAAAGGAATGGCCAAGGGGATGGAGAAAGCGATGGAAAAAGAGCGTCGCGCCATCTCCAAGATGGCTGCCAGGAACATGTCTGCTGCCGAGATCGCCGACATGCTGGGGTTAGACGAGCAGTTTGTACGCCAGCAGCTGGCCAACGGAAATCAGCGTAAGCCAAGCACGCATAGTCGGCACGCCTCGGAGGGATAGTCCCGAGCGCTCCGAACACAGGCTACTCCCGCCGGCGATCCTTCCCCGGGCCGGATGCTCGTTCTGCCGGATCAAGCAACAAAGGTATTCTCGGGTGGCTACAGCGGAGCGAACGTCAACGACCGGAGCCGGTCGGCACAGGCTGCGCCGGTAACGAAGCTTCCGGCGTCGCCGATTGCATAGCCGGCGTGTTGCCGGGCAGCGGTGGTCCCGACAGTCCCACGTGCGGCACGAAAGCCGGCGCCGGCGGCGCCGCGGACAGGCGCTGCGCTATGGCATCCAGCAGGCGCGCGCAAACCTCTCGATGCGTTCCAAACCCGCCCACACGCGCGCCGATGCGCGTGGTTTCGCCATCCGGCCGCATGCCCAGCGGCTTGATTTCGAGGCGCACTTCGTAATTGTCCGGCGTCTTGGTATCGATAAAAATGCTCTGCCGCAGAGGACCTTCTTTGTAAACGGGCATCTTGAGCTCGGTCAAGGCCGTGAGGGTCGCGACGCGGGCCTGCGCAAAGCTTGCTTGAAAATTGCCGCACCACATGTCATCGTGTTCGTAGTACGCATCGACCGTCCTGCGCGTGTCCAGCAACTGACAGCCGCTCGACAAGGTGAACAGGTACACCATTGCAAGTATGGCGTTGCCGCACCCGCGTCTGGCCCGGTAATGGGGTATCATGCGTCTCTCCCTGGCATTGGCGCGGGCGGAGAGTTTATCGCGAGTGCGTAATCCGGCAAGGCCAATATGAGATAGGATCGTCCGGGGGAATTTCGATGCGCCTTTCACAGAACGCCAACGAGCAACGGCACAACCTGATCTCGCGCCGCCGGCTTCTTCAAACCGGCGGGATCGGCGCGCTGACTCTGGGCTTACCGGGCATGGTGGTGGCTCGCGTCGATGGCGACCGACCCCTTCGCGGCGTCGCTGCCGACAAGTCCTGCATCTTCATCTTGCTGTGCGGCGGACCTAGCCATCTCGACACCTGGGACTTGAAACCCGCAGCGCCGGAGGGAATTCGTGGACCTTACCGGCCAATTGCCACCACGGTCCCGGGCATGCGCCTTTGCGAACTGCACCCGCGCCTGTCCAAGCTAGCCCGGCATTTCAGCCTGATCCGCTCGATGACGCACGTCGGCAACATCAGCAATCATTTCGACGCCATGCACCACTGCCTGAGCGGCCAGGCCGGTGCCCCTGCCGACGCTCCCTACATCGGTTCCGTGTTGGCCAGAGTTCGACCGAGCCCGCGCAGCGTGGCCTCCTACGTCTGGCTGATCAAGTGCGTGGGCGATCCTGTCTTTTGCGCCCCCAACATTGGCACGGGCGGCCACCTGGGCGCGCCATACAGCCCGCTCTTCGTCGGCTCTGCAAGCAATCACCCGGCCATGCCTGGTTTCCGACCGCCCGACGAGCTGCTCGCAGCGGTGCCACCCGATCGCCTGGAGGAACGCCGCCGGTTGCTGGAGCATCTGAATGCCACCGCAAGTCCACGCGCCGGGAATGGCATCACGAGCGGCTGGCAGGATTTACACCGGCGGGCCTGCGAGCTGGCCAACGGCGGGCAAAAGGCCTTCGAGCTGGAACGCGAGCCCGCGGTCGTGCGCGACCGCTACGGCAGGCATCCCCTGGGACAGAACTTGCTCCTGGCGCGCCGGCTCGTCGAGGCGGGAGTCGGCTTCGTCACCGTCAACGGCTGGACCGGACCTGCCCCGGACGCGGGCGGCGGACCGCCCAGCTCGAGCTGGGACATGCACGGCGGCCACATGGGCATGGGCAATGCCTTCGGCGCCGGCTCCTATGGCATGAGTTGGTGCTTGCCGCGCCTCGATGAAGCGCTCTCGGCTCTCCTGACCGACCTCCGCGAGCGTGGTTTGCTGGAGAGCACCCTGGTGGTGGTCATGGGTGAGTTTGGCCGTTCCCCGCGCATCAACACGCAAGGCGCGCCCGGACGGCTGCACTGGCCGGATTGCTATTCGGCCATCCTTGCCGGCGCCGGCATCCGCGGCGGCATGGTCTACGGCGAGTCGGACCGCATTGGCGCTTACGTGAAAGACAAGCCCGTGCGGCCCCAGGACCTGGGCGCTACCATCTACCACGCCCTGGGCGTATCGCTCGATATGCGCCTGGCCAGGGACGGCTTCACGCGCCCCATCACCACGGGGCAGCCGCTCCTGGATCTGTTCGGCTAGGTGCCGCGGGAACGAACACATCCGGGCAAACCAGCGTCTATCAGAACCCCCGGCACCAAGTGAAAGAAGGATGAGAGGAAGTCCTGCCCGCCAGGAGAGTCCGCGCAAGATCGCCCGATGGCCGCGTCCACCTGTCGGAAGGAGACGCGAGACACAGCCAAAGCAAAATCAAGCCGATCCTTCCGGCCGCGTGCGAAACCCACCATAACACTTCGCCCGAAGAGGAGAGAGCCATGTGTCGATGCATCCGCCGATTCATCTTGTGTGCCGCCCTGCTGACCGGGCTCGGCATCATCACTCCGGCCGCTGTGCGGGCCGACGATCCGCCCAACATGCAGGACTACAACACGTACTGGCAGGTTGCTACGGACCCCGCCCCGCCCGACCCGCGTCTCGATTACAACACCTACTGGGCGGAGGTGCAGGCGAAGCAGGAGTGGCAAAACCGGCAGGAGTCCGTGAGCCCTAACCCCTAGCCTAGTCTGGCGACAGGAGTGATTGTCAATCCTTCTCGCTACGTTGGCGCCATCTCGAAACATCCAACTCCGTTGCCGTACCGTCGTTCTTAAGGACCATGCCGGTCAAAGCCTCGGCCCACAGTCGGACCTGGCTGGCGTCGCCTTCCAGAGGCGGCGGCAGCGTCCACAGGCGGGCGCTGCCCACAGTCCCGGTCACGGCGGTTTGGCCATCGGGGCTGAAGGCTACAGAAGATACCAGCTCGTCGTGCCGCAGGGCCGGGCCCAGCGGTTGACCGGTTTCGGCATCCCAGAGCCGCACGGCATGGCCGCTTACCGTCGCCAAGGTTCTTCCATCCGGTGCAAAGGCGACACGCCGGACGTACCCCGGATGCAGCAGCACCTTGCCGCGCGGCTGGCTGGTAGCCGCGTTCCAAAGGCGGGCGGTTCGGTCGGCGCTGCCCGTCAGCAGCGTCTTGCCGTCGGGGCTGAAAGCGACGGTCGTAACAAAGTCCTCGTGCGGCAGAGGTTGGCCCGCCGGCTTTCCTGTGGCGGCGTCCCAGAGACGCGCCCGATGATCGTCCCCGCCACCGGTCAGGAAGGTCTTGCCATCCGGGCTGAACGCCACGGCTATACCCTGGCTTGGGAGGCGCACGCGCCGGAGAAGTTTACCATCCATCGTGGACCACAGACAGGCTGTGCGGTCCCAGCTACAGGAGAGTACGGTCCTACTGTCCGGGCTGAAGGCTACTCCGGAAACCTCCGCCTGATGGCGCAGCGGCTTGCCACGCGGCTCCCCTGTGACAGCGTCCCAGAGCCGAACCGTCTTATCCACGCTGCCGCTGGCGATCAGCCGGCCGTCCCGGCTGAAGGCCACTGCCACCACTTTGTCCTGATGCAATAGAGGCTTGCTCCGCGGCTGGCCGTCGGCCACGTTCCACAGCCGTGCCGTCTTATCTGAACTGCCGGCCAGGATGGTTCGGCCATCGGGGCTGAAGGCCACCGCAAGCACCTGGCCCGGATGCGGCAGAAGCGGCGGCCGGGCCTCGCCAGGCGCGATCTCCCAGAGTCGCGCCACCTTATCCGCACCGGCCTCCTGAAGATTGAAGCTGCCGCTTAGCACCGACTTGCCGTCCGGACTGAAGGCCACGGTCCACACGGCATCCTGGTGGAGCAGCGGATTGCCGCGCGGCCGGGCCGTCGCCACATCCCATAAGCGGGCGGTCCGGTCGCCGCTGCCCGTCAGAAGCGTCTTGCCGTCGGGGCTGAAGGCGACGGCCAGAACCGGATCTTGATGCAGGAGCGGGCTGCCCTGCGCCGCGCCGCTGCGGGCGTCCCACAGCCGCGCCGTTTTGTCGAAGCTGGCTGTCCCAACCGTGCGGCCATCGGGGCTGAACGCCACACGCCACACCTTCTCCTGATGCTGAAGCGCACTGCCACGCGGCTTGCCGCTCGCGGCATCCCACAGCCGCGCCGTGTGGTCCCAACTGGCCGTCGCAACGGTCCGGCCGTCGGGGCTGAGGGCTGCGGCCGCGATTTTGTCCCGGTGCCGCATGGGCTTCCCGATCGCTTGCCCTGTGGTGACATCCCACCGTTGCGCCACGCCATCCCAGCCGGCTGTCAAGACGGTTTTGCCGTCGGGGCTAAAGAGCGCAGTGCTGACCGGGCCTTCGTGTCGTAGCGGATTGCCGCGCGCTTTCCCGGTAGCCGCGTCCCACAGCCGGGCCAACTTATCGGTTCCTGCTGTTAGGATCATCCGGCCGTTCGGGCTAAACGCGACGGACAGGACGTTGCCGCCTTGCTGCAGAGGTTCGCCGCGCGGCTGACCCGTGTGAGCGTCCCAGACTCGGGCAGTCTGGTCCGCACTGCCTGACAGCACACTTTGACCATCGGGACTGAAAGCCACCGCCCAAATCCCGTTCTGGTGGCGCATCGGCACGCCGCGCGGCTCGCCGGTCCTGGCATCCCAGAGCCGGGCCATCCCGCGCGCGTCCGCGGTCAGGAGGGTGAGACCGTCGGGACTGAAGGCCACGGCCATCACCGGCGCGTCCTGGGGCAGGACTCTCTTCAGGGCGTGAACTTCCCGGCGCCAGCCGGCGAGGTTCGCCCGGACCGCCCACTGCAGGTCGAGGGCGTCGGCCGGCGTCTGCTCCAGGCCGCGCGCCAGCCAAAGTAAACCGGCGCCGGTGTCTCCCTCCTCACACAGCGCCAGGCCGCGCTCCAGCAGCAAGGTGGCGGCGAACCGCTCGGAGGCCCGGCGTGCCGTCTCTGCCTGGAGGCGATCCTGCTCCGCCGCTTGCCGCGCTTGCTCGGCGACGGCCGTGGCCTGGCTCTCACGCAGGTTGGCCGTAAGCAGATCCTGGTTGGCCCGCGCCAGGAGTCCGGTGGCCGCGGCCAGGCTGAGCGCCGCCACCACCACCGCCGCCGCCACGCTGGCTACCAGGGGACGGTGATGCTTCACCCAGCGCCAGGCCCGTGCCGTCCATGACTCGGGGTAAGCGGCGACCGGCTCATCGGCCAGCCAGCGGTGGACATCGTCGGCCAGGTGCAAGGCCCTGGCATAGCGCTCTGCCCGGCTCCGGGCCAAGGCCTTCGCGCAGATGGCGTCCAATGCTGCAGGAACCCGCGGGGCCACTGCCCGCGCCCGCGGCGTTTCGCCGTGCATAATTTGGCGCAACACGGTAATCGTGTCCGGCCCCATATGCGGCGGCCGGCCCGTGAGGATCTCAAAGAGGATGCTGCCCAGGCCGTAGATGTCCGTTCGTGCATCGATCAGATCAATGCGCCCCTCCGCTTGCTCGGGCGCCATGTAGGCCGGCGTGCCCAGTTGCCGTCCGGCCTGTGTCATCTCGGCCTGAGAGTCAGGGCAAAGAGTCACTCCGGGCGCATCCTCCTCCTCAGGCCGGTCCACAAGCTTGGCCAGGCCCCAGTCGAGGACGATGACCTCGCCGAAGCTGCCGAGCAGCACATTTTCCGGCTTGAGGTCGCGGTGGATGACGCCGCGCGAATGCGCGTAACCGATCGCCTGGCAGACGTCCACGAAAGCACTCAGGAGCCGGCGCAGCTCCAGCACCCCGGGTTTGCTTTGCTCCTGTCCCTGGTGGTAAGCCGCCACCGCCTCACGCAGGGTCTGGCCGCGCACCAGCCGCATGCAATAGAAGGGCTGATCGTCTCCCGGCCTCCGGCCCAGCTCATAGACCGGAACGATGTTCGGATGTTCGAGCTGGCCCGTGACCTGCGCCTCCTTGAGGAAGCGGCGACCCGCCTCGGCCTGGCAGGCCTGGTCGGGCTTCATTTCCTTGAGGGCCACGTCGCGCCCCAGGTCGTTGTCCCGCGCGATATAGACTCGTCCCAGGCCGCCCTCGGCATGTAGTCGCGTCAGCGAGTAGCGCCAGCGGCCTTGCGCCGGCGGCTCGGGCGACTGCTTAAGGGTCTCCACCAGCACATGCCCTGCCGCCGGTGTCAGGCCGGTCAAGGTCCTGCAGATTTCGGCGTCGCCAGTATCCCGGACCAGGTCCCGCACACTGCTTCCGGCCACGGCACCGAGCGACTGTCGCACATCGCCGCTGTGCCGCTTGACGTGGCGCTGCACGAGACGCTCGACCTCCTGACGTTCCTCGGGCGTGAGCCAGCCGCGCTCGATGAGCAGCTCGGCCAGCGGCGTGCCCTTGCGCAGGGCCCAGGCAGCGCAGGCCTCGGCAAACTGATTGCTGTCCAGAAAGGCGCCTTGAAGGGCAAGGACGCCGAAAAGGAGATTGCGGTCCGTGTCGGGGGACGATGCCGGTAAGACATCCGCCATGGATAGTTTCTCTCAGCTGATGCGTGTAAGAGTCTTCACTGTAGCATCAGCTGCAGCCTCAGCAAGCCTGAAGGTTCCAGACACCTTTTTCAAC
>DASZFN010000454.1:0-17614 GCA_035939715.1 Gemmataceae bacterium
CGATTGGAATCGTGTCCCACGGCTACCTCTGCCGCCACACGGATGCCACTTCCATGCCCAGGCGCACGACCGCCGGACGGATCTCTTCAAAGAAGCGGGTGGAATCCATCGGATAGCCGGCAGTCGCCTTGAGCCCGGGAACCTGGGTCTGCCAGAAGCGGTTGAATTCCAGCATCAGCACTTCACGTACATACTTGCTCACCATGGAAGCCAGCGCCACGCAGAAGTGCTCGGCATCGGCGCGCGGCTGGATGGTCAGGTGAATATCTTCGCCATAGCCGAGCACGTGATACACGCTGCGTTCCATGTGTTCTTCGCGGGCCACGACCAGGCCGTCCGGAAAGGCATTTTGCAGCATCGCGGCGTAGTTGTTCCTGCCGCCGTGCTTGTCGATGAAGAAGAATTGGCTTTCCGCCGGCGTGCACGCTTCCCGGCAATGGCAGAGCAGTTCTCGTAACCCCTCGCCGAGCACTGCCCCCTTGCTGCCCCAGTGATCGACCAGCTCGTTGAAACGGCTGGGACAAACAACGACGCTTCGAACAACCTGCCATTGCACCTCGTTCTTTTGACAGGAGCACTGGAAGCGGCCGGCCCCGTCCCGGATTCTTTCCGGATCGGCGATTAGCGGCAACAAGCCATCGCCCCTGTACCAGGATTCCCGTCGGACCTGAGGGTGGTGGCTGGGACAAAGTTGATCGAGAAGACCCGCCGAGGACAACCCCGCAAGGGCGCGCCAGGCAGAGAGCGCAGCAATGACGCCGGTTTCCAGCTCGCCCAGCCCGCGCGCGGGGCTGTAAACGACCTTGGAATCTTCGATGAGCAGCCGGTCGTCCTCTTTCCAGGCTTGCCGGCGCACCGCCTGGCGCAGCACGCGCCAGAGATTTTCGCCGACCAGCGCTTCCGGGACGCGACAGGCGACGGCCGTCATGACGAGAGGGCCGAGATTCGGGCCGTAGCCGGCCTCATCGATGCCTATAATCCATGGCATAAGGAATCATTCCCGTTGGGCGGTTGCTCCCTGGTAATTCCGCATGTTATCTTAGCGAGTCATGGCTCGCGTGGTATCCGCCCAGGTCTTTTCCGAGGATGGCTCCCATGTTGCAAGACAATATCTTCCAAAAGATCATCGACCGCAAGATTCCGGCCACCATTGTTTACGAAGACGATCGCTGTCTGGCCTTCCGGGACACCAATCCCCAGGCGCCGGTCCATGTGCTCATCATCCCCCGAAAAGTGATTCGGACGCACGCGGACATCACCGACGCCGACCGCGATCTTCTCGGCCACCTGCACCTGGTGGCGGCCAGGCTGGCCGGCCAGCTCGGCATTGCTGACGGCTACAGGCTGGTGCTCAATTGCAAGGAATCCGCCGGGCAAACCGTGCCTCATTTGCACTTGCACTTGCTTGGCGGGCGGCCCATGGGCTGGCCGCCTGGCTGAGCTTCGCCTTGTCGCAACGCAGGAAAGCGCTTACACTTAGTGACTGATCTGCCTCTCCCATCGAGGTTGTGACAAATGTCTCGGAAAGCTCCGAAAACCGCAGTCGTGGCCTTCAAGGTCGAAGAGGAACTGGCCGAGTTCCTAAACAAGCTGCCGAATAAGAGCGCCTTCATCCGCAAAGCCATCGCCGCACAGCTGGGCATGGCCTGCCCCTTGTGCAACGGCAAGGGCACGGTGCCGCGCGGCGTGCACGATCATTATGCTCCGCTTTTGAGCAAGTTGAGCCGCAGTCATTGCGAAGGCTGCGGCGATGAATTGCCGCTGCCGCGCGATCCAGGGGACCTGGCGCCGGATGACCATGAACGCCTGGAGCAATTCTTCCACGGCGGCCCGCTCTATTGCGATCCCTGCTTTGACAAGGCCGAGACCTGCGACGATTGCGGCTGGCATATCGCCTCCGAGCGCGTCGCTGAGCACCATCGCCAGGCACATACCGACTAAGCAGCCAATTCCAAGATAAGGCGCTGCGCGAACACAAGCGTCGCCTTTCTTTCGCGGAGCGAAAGACGACTATTCGGCAAGCTATCATGCCCCTCCCTCGCGACACTCTCCGAAGCGAACTTGACTTGCCCCTGGCGCATCCTGACGCGGCGGCATTGCAGACCATGGGCCGGGAAGCGCTGCACTGGTTGATACAGCACTTTGCTACGCTGCCCGAGCAGTCGATCGGCCAAACCGGCTCACGCCACGAATTGGAAGCCATGCTGCGCGAGCCACTGCCGGAGTTGGGCTGCGCTTTCACAGACGTGCTCAGAGAATTCTCGGAAAACGTGGCGCCTTATTCCTTTCGCGTGAACCACCCCCGCTTCTTCGCCTTCATTCCCAGCGCGCCGAACTATGTCTCCGTGCTCGCGGACCTCCTTTGTGCCGGCACGAATTTTTTTGCCGGCGTGTGGCTGGAAGCGGCAGGCCCAACGCAAGTGGAATTGGTCGTCCTGGATTGGTTCAAGGAGCTTCTTGGCTATCCGGCTGAGGCCAGCGGCATTCTTACGGGCGGCGGATCGGAGGCGAATCTGACCGCGCTGGTCGTGGCCCGCGAGCCTCTTGCTTTGGAGCAGCGGCCGCGCTCGGTGATTTATCTCACCGAACAGCGGCACTGGTCGATCGATCGCGCGGCCAGGATCATGGGCTTGAGAGCCGGGCAAATGCGTCCGGTCCAGGCCGATGAACAATTCCTTCTGCAACCGGCAGCCTTGCAGGAGGCCATACGGAAGGATCGCAAAGACGGTCTATATCCCTGGGCGGTGGTGGCCAATGCGGGGGCAACCAACACGGGCGCCGTTGACCCGCTGGACGCGCTCGCCGACCTTTGCAGCGCAGAACGGCTCTGGCTGCATGTGGACGCCGCTTATGGTTGGCCCGCTGTCCTGATTCCGGAGGAAAGAGCAACGCTGGCGGGGATCGGCCGCGCGGACTCCATCACGCTGGATCCCCATAAATGGTTTGGCCAGCCCTTTGAAGCAGGCTGTGTCCTCGTAAAGAACGGCCGGCAACTCACCCAGACCTTCGCCATGCGGCCTGAATACATGCAGGACGTCGAGCCCGCGGACGAGGAAGTAAACTTCGCCGACCGCGGCATCGCCTTGACGCGCCGCTTTCGCGCGCTCAAGATCTGGTTTTCGGTCAAGGTCCTGGGACTCGGCTGGTTCCGGCAACTCATCGGCCGTTGCTGCCGGCTGGCCGACTTCGCGCAAGCCTTGCTGGAACAAGCGGGGCCGTTTGAAATTCTCTGCTCCCGCCGGCTGAGTATCGTTTGCTTCCGCTATGTGCCGGCTGGGCTCTCACTGAAGAATGAGCACGATGAGCACCTCCTCGACCGTTTGAACCTGGCCATTGTCGAAGGAGTTCGGGCTTCGGGGCGTGCCTTTCTTTCCTCAACGCGGCTTGCCGAGCGCGTGGCATTACGGCTTTGTTTCGTAAACTGGCGAACCACCGCCGCGGACGTTGAGGAAGTCGTTGCCCTTCTGAAGGCGGCGGGTGAGCAAGCCGCCCGCAACCTTTCAGTTTGAGCCAGTGCTTGTCATGCGCGGTCTGCCGCGGGATAATCGCGAATGCGATGCCGTGCCAGTAGTACAGCGACGGGAGAAGCCATGCGCGAACAACTTCTGTACCTTCAGTCGATGGGTCTTTCGCAAGTGGATTGGTCCTCGATTTTGTTTCTGATTGTGGCCGGCACTCTGTATGTGATCGCGCCGCCGCTGGGCTATGTGAGCAGCAAGCGACGCATGCTGGCGGCCTCGATGTGGGCCATGATCGGTAAATTGGCCATCGCCATCTTTCGTCAGTGCCTGTTCAGCCTAGAGGCGCTGGGCGGATCGGCGGTCGGTAACAACTGGAACGTGGCGCCCATGCCGACGCCGACGGCCTCGCGCGGCAGTGGACCATTCGGCGCCTTCGACGAATTGTTGCCCGTGCTGCTCGCTCTGGCGGAAACGGTGGCCTTTCTGGCCGCCATAACCCTGTTCGTATTCGGGATTCAAAGACTGGTCCGCCGCGAACCAGTACCAATGCAGCCGCACGCTACCGAGCGCCCGGGCCAGCCGTGAAGCCGGCAAAGTCCGCCGCAAAGCAGGACGAAGCACCGAGCCGTTAATTCTCGGTGCTTCGCGCAAAGCCATTACTTACTCTCTCAGCAGCCTAAAGCTGATCCAACCAGAAGTGGAAGCCGCTATAGTATTTCTGGTGCTGCCAGAACTCATAGCGCCAGTGCGGCTCGTGGAACGGCGGATAGGCCATGTAGGCCGGCGCCGGCCGGTACGGGGCGCCGATGGGTTCGGGCCACTGCGGGCCCATGCTGGGCCAGTAGTTGTGCGGGAAATAATAATAGGGATAGTGGTAGAATCGATTGGGATCGAGGCCCTGGGCGTGCGCCGGCGTCGCGGCAGTCCAGCACACCAGCCCCACGATACCCGCAAGCAGAGTGGGAAGCCAACGTTGTAACATCATCCGCCCTCCTGGCAGCCCGCCTGAAAAGGGACGCCCCCTTTGGCGGGCTCATGTTCATTGGGGATCCATGCCGTCTGAAGTGTACTCGATGTTCCCGCGGCGCGCCGGACAGCTCGGTTGTGCCGCTCTAAAAAAAGATACTGGATTTGCGCGACTATGTGGGTTGGCTAAACTTTTCGGGATATTCTCATGAGTGAGCATGCGCTCTATGACGATCCTCTGGTGACGCGCTACGCCAGCCGCGAAATGGCGGAGCTCTGGGGACCGCAACGCAAGTTCAGTACCTGGCGGCGATTGTGGGTGGCCCTGGCTGAGGCCGAACACGAACTCGGACTCGTACACGACGATGGCGCTAGACCGCGCATCACGCCGTCTCAACTCGCCGACCTGCGCGGCCATGTGGACGATATCGACTTTGCCCGCGCAAACGTCCTGGAAAAACAACTCCGCCATGACGTCATGGCGCATATTCGCACCTATGGAGAAGCCTGTCCTTCGGCGCAGGACATCATTCATCTTGGCGCGACCAGCTGTTATGTCACCGATAACACCGATTTGCTCCTCATGCGCGAAGCGCTGCGGCTGGTGCGCGACCGCCTGGTGGGGGTCATCGAGGCGCTGGCGCGGTTCGCCTACCAATGGCGGAACCTGGCCACGCTTGGCTTCACGCACTTTCAACCGGCACAGCTTACGACGGTCGGCAAGCGGGCGTGCCTGTGGTGCTATGACTTCGTCATGGATCTGCATGAAATCGAGCATCGCCTGCAAACACTGCGCTTTCGCGGCGTCAAGGGGACGACCGGCACGCAGGCCAGTTTCCTCGCCCTGTTTCACGGCGACCACGACATAGTGAAGCAACTCGACCGGCTCGTGGCGCGCAAAATGGGCTTCGCGGAGGTCTTTCCCGTGACCGGGCAAACCTACACGCGCAAGCTGGACAGTCAGATCGTCGACGTTCTCTCGGGTATCGGCCAATCCGCGCACAAGTACGGCACCGACCTGCGCCTGCTGGCCCATCGGCAGGAGATCGATGAGCCCTTCGAAGCCGAACAGGTCGGCTCCTCGGCAATGGCCTACAAGCGCAATCCGATGCGCGCGGAACGGATGTGCAGCCTGGCCAGGTTCGTGAGTGCCCTGGCTGTCAACACGGCGCAAACTGCCGCGACGCAGTGGCTCGAGCGGACGCTGGACGACAGCGCCAGTCGTCGTCTGACCTTGCCGCAGGCGTTCCTGGGGACAGATGCCGTTCTGCGCCTGGCCCTCAACATTTCTGGAGGACTTGTGGTCAACAAGGAAGTAATTGCCCGGAATGTGGAGCGGGCGTTGCCGTACATGGCCACCGAGAACATCCTCATGGCAGCCGTGGCCCAGGGAGGCGATCGCCAGGCCCTGCACGAGAAGATCAGGCAGCACAGCCATGCCGTAACCGCCGCGCTCAAAGGCGGCGCCGGCGAGAACGATTTACTCGAGCGCCTGCGTGCCGATGCCGCCTTTGCGCGCGTGAACTTCGAGGAAGTGCTGGAGGTCAGAAACTTCGTCGGCCGGGCCCCCCAGCAGGTTGAGGAATTCCTGGAGCAAGAGATTGCGCCGATCCGCAAGCAGTACGGTCATCTCCTGCAACAGTCCGCCGAGGTGACCGTGTAATGCGCCGGTCAGCAATTCAGCACTTTGATGGACGTCAGCCGGCCCTGTCCTTCTATCTTCGCAATTGCGGCCAGGCGGCGCGCTTCATCGAACACGGCGAATTCCTGTCCCGGCTTCAGATTGCCAGGAACATCGGTCGCTGTGACGGCCTGCCCCTGGCGCAGGCGCGCCAGCTCGCCGGCGGGCAACACCAGGCGCGGCAACTCAGCCACCGCCGCTTCCAGCGGAAGCAGACGTGTGCAAGCGACGGTTCCGTCTATTTCCAGTGACAGCGCGTTCGAGGCATCAAACGGCCCGATCCGTGTACGCCGCAGCGCTGCCACATAAGCTCCACAACCAAGCTGATCTCCCAGATCACGCGCCAACGAGCGCATATACGTCCCTTTGCCGCAGCGCACGCGCAGCTCCAGCGCCGGATAGTCGTACGCAAGGACCTCGATGGCATGAATGGTCACTTTGCGCGGCTTCAAATCAACTTCCCGGCCGCGGCGGGCGAGATCATACGCCCGCCGGCCGCCTACCCGGGCCGCGGAATAGATGGGCGGCACCTGCTCCGTCTCGCCCAGGAACCCCTGAAGATGACGTTCGATCGTGCTTCTATCCAGGGGTTCTCCCATCTGGCTCTGCATGGCGACGACTCCGTCGGCGTCGTCCGTATCGCTTCGCGCTCCGAGCTGGACGCGAATTTCGTAGACCTTTTCCATGCGCTGCACATATTCGGTAAGCCTGGTGGCGGCGCCCACGCAGAGGACGAGCACTCCGGTTGCGAGCGGATCGAGCGTCCCGGTATGGCCGATGCGCGTGCGCGGCGGGAACCAGGGCTGGACGCGATCCACTACGTCGCGCGAAGTCAGCCCGCCCGGTTTGTCGATCACCAGCAGTCCGTGCAGCGCTGCCGTCATCTGCTTCCTATTCCTACACCATGCCGTGGCGGTATACTTCAGCCACTTAACTCCCGATATTCTAGCGACAGCTCCCGCGCGCCCGCGGTTCGGTACGTCTATCCTGGAGACGCTAGCCAGTGGCAGAGACAGACACTTGCGTTATTTTCAACTCCACCGCCGGCCGGGGCCGCGGCCATCGGCGCATGGAAAGCCTCCGGCATTATCTGGGCAAGCGCGCCGAGTTCTGGCCGACCCGGGCACCCGGAGACGCCCAGGAACTCGCCCATAAAGCGGCGACCAGCGGCTTCGCCGTCGTGGGCGCAGCCGGGGGCGACGGCACCGTTCACGAAGTCGCCAACGGGATCTTGCGCGCTGTGCGTCCGGATGTGACTCTCGCCGTTTACCCGATTGGTTCCGCCAATGACTATGCACACACGCTGGACCTGGAGCCAGAGTGGTGGCTTCGCTCTGACCAGACTCCTCGCGTCCGGCCTGTCGATGTCGGCTTGGTCCGCTCCGATACCGGCCGGCAACGCTATTTCGTGAACGGCCTCGGCCTTGGTTTTAACGGCGCCATCACGTTGGAATCACGACGCATCCATTGGCTCCAGGGGGTGCCGCTATATGGACTGGCAATGTTGCGTGTGCTCTGTTTCCGCTTCCGGACGCCCATCATGTCCATTAGCGTCGACGGCAACGCCCGGCGGGCGGCGACTCTTGCCCTCACCCTGGCAATCGGCCGCCGCGAAGGTAACTTCGTCGTTGCCCCGCACGCAGTGGTGGATGACGGCCTGTTCGATTTCCTGCATGCCGGCGGCCTGAGTCGCTGGCAGGTCGTGTCGCGGATTCCGGGGTTGATTAGCGGAAAACTACGACTTGAACACCCGCGGATCTGGAGCGGCCGCTGCCGGCAGGCTACCGTGCACGCGGAAACGCCGCTGATCGTTCATGTCGACGGGGAAATGTTCAGCGAGCCCACAGACAAAGTGTACGCGCTGGAAGTCGGGATTCTGCCCGGGGCTCTCCGCGTGCAGACTCCCAGTTACCCAGCACAAACATCTTTGCCTGCATTTCGTGCGCCTCCCTTTCTTCGCGCAACTCCGGATAAAGGTCAAATTCCCGGCAACCGATAAAAGGGAGAAGACCCGAATAGCCTTCCTAGCTTAGGCGCCCGGAGGGAAGAGTACATGAGCCGCAATAGCTTGCCTGCCTTGCTTAACTTCGCGCGCGCCTGGCGTTCCTGGCTCGATGGTTGCGTTGTTGGTCTTGCTTGCCTGACGACCGGGTGCGCCGAATTTCGCATCGGCTATCCCGACCCAGTCCCCGCGCGGATCGTGCGCGCTTCCGGCGACAGGCTTACCGTTCTGCCCGCGCCCGAGACGGTGCAACCAGCCGCACCCGTCGCCGTCAAGCCTGCATCGACAGAGCATAGTCTGGCGATCAACCTGGACACCGTGTTCCGTCTGGCGGAAGATCAGAATTCGCAAGTCGCGCTGGCGCGGGCCAAGGTCGACGAAGCCTGGGCCGCGAAAAGCATTGCCGACAAGAGCTGGCTGCCGAGCCTCAATGTCGGCGTTTCCTATTTCCGGCATGAGGGCGGCATCTCGTTCGAAGACGGCACGCTGATTCGCTCGAGCTTCAGTTCTCTCTTCCCTGGGATGGAAATCAACAGCAAGCTGGACCTGAGAGAAGCGGTCTACATAAAGGTCAACGCCGAGCGCCAAACCTGGCAACAGCGCGGCGAGCTGCGGCGGATCACGAGCGAGACGCTCCTGGACGCGGCTTCCACGTACATTGATCTGCTCAGCGCGCGCACCGGCGAAGCCATCGCCCTTGCACAGTTACGTGACCTGGAAGACCTGCTCGGCCGCGCGCAGAAGCTGGCCGATCCAAATAAGGGCGAACCGGGCGCCCGCATTGAAGCCGTGCGCATCGGCGTGCAGCAACGTGCCTGGCTGTTGCGGATCGAGCAATTGCGCGAACAGGGGCGGCGGGCCTCGGCCAAGCTTGCTTACTTGCTGGGCGTGGACCCAGATCTGACCTTGATCCCCGTCGATGAAAAGCTGGTCCCCATGGACCTGGTTGATCCCAACGTTCCGGTCCGCGACCGCGTTGCTCAGGCGTTGCAGAACGGCCCCGGCGTTCAGGAGCTGGAAGGACTGCTGGCGCTCATTCAGCGCAGCAGCGAGCAAGCCAAAGGGCCCTGCAAATACTTGCCGGTCTTCGAAATGCGCATGATCGAGGGGGGATTCGGCACCGGGCCGGGCGACCAGCAGACCTGGGACAACCGCTGGGACCTCGGTTTGCAAGCACGCTGGAATCTGATGGAGCTGGTCACGGCCAGCGATCGCCAGCGTCTGGTACAGGCCAAGACCGAGCAGGCACATCTCGCCTACCAGGACCTGCGCGGCAAATTGACGGCCGGCGTGCAGGAGGCGCTGGAAGCGGTCGTGAGCGGTAAGAAGCAGATACGCTTTGCCCAGGAACAGGTGCAAGAGGCCCGCCAGGCCTACGACCTCAGCGAGAAGCGTCAGCAAAACTTTGTCCAGGGCAGCACGTACAGCGAAGTGCTGCTCAGCCTGGAATCTGTCGCCCTGGCTCAGGCGGGCTATCTCGGTAGCATTCGTGATTATGACAAGGCGCAGCTTCGACTGCTGCTTTTGCTCGGCACGCCAGCGATGGGCAATGGCAATTGCTCTAATGGGGGCGTTAGGCAACAATAGAGAAGGAGCTGGAGGGCGGTACGGAGGCAGTCGGTACCCGGTACATAGTACTCAGTACCCAGTACGCAGTACTCAGTACCAAGTGCTCAGTACTGAGTTACTCGGTCCTCGGTACTTGTACTCTGCCCGGTTACTTCCCAGAACAACAGCCAGGCTGTAGTTTTTTCATTCCAATGCGAGCGCATCTTCGGATTGTTTCCGGCTCTCTGCGTGGCCGCAAGCTGGGCTACACGGTTCATGCCGGTCTGCGGCCGATACCGGACATGGTGCGTCAAGCACTTTTCAATATTCTGCGCGACGATATCCCGGATCGGCCCTTTCTGGATCTTTTCGCGGGCACGGGCGTGGTTGGTTTTGAAGCCTTGAGCCGAGGCGCTCTGACGGTCGAGTTTGTGGAGCGCGACTTCCACGCCGCCAACGAAATCGCCAAGTCCTTGAAGGAGTTCGGTGTCGCGGACAAAGGCCGGCTGCACCGCGCCGACGTCTATCGCTGGGTCGAGCGCTGGCAGGCGCCGGCCGAACCTGTTACCATCTTTCTGGGTCCTCCCTTTCCGGATCTTGAACACCGGCCGGAGGCGCTGGTGCAGGCCATCGCCGAGCTACAGCAGAAGGCGGCGGTTGGATCCGTGCTCGTCGTGCAGAGCGAGAAGAGTTTCGTCGCGGAGTACCTGGCCAACGGCCAGCCGTGGGACGTGCGCCGCTATAGCCGCAACCAGTTGGCCCTGTGGCGAAAACCTGTTGTCCTGTCATGACCGAACGCGAGTTTGCCATCAGCGTTGTTCGCCGCCTGCGCGAAGCGGGCCACGAGGCCCTGTGGGCCGGCGGTTGCGTGCGCGACGAGCTGTTGGGCCTTGTGCCCGGCGATTATGATGTCGCCACGGATGCCAGACCGGAGCAAGTGTCCGGCCTGTTTCGCCGAACCGTGGCCGTCGGCGTCAGCTTTGGCGTGGTCAATGTCCTGGGTCCGCGCAGCGAGGGGGAGACTCTCCAGGTGGAGGTCGCCACCTTCCGCTCCGACGCGGGTTACAGCGACGGCCGCCATCCCGACTCGGTCCGTTTCACGTCAGCCCGCGAAGACGCGCTGCGGCGGGATTTCACCATCAACGGCATGTTCTTCGATCCGTTGGAGAACAGGCTCATCGATTATGTCGGCGGACAGGCGGACCTGGAGCAGAAAATTCTGCGCGCCATCGGCGACCCGGCCGTGCGCTTTGCCGAGGACAAGCTGCGCATGCTCCGCGCCGTGCGCATCGCCACGCGCTTCGATTTCGCCATTGAACCGGCCACGGCGGCGGCGATTGCTGCGATGGCCAGGCAAATCCTGGTCGTGAGCGCGGAGCGGATCGCCGAGGAGCTGCGGAACCTGCTGCTGTCTCCGCACCGGGCCCGCGGCGTGAACTTGCTCCTGGAGCTTGGCCTGGCCCGGGCCATCTTGCCGGAATTGCTGCCCATGAAAGGCCTGCCCCAGGGGCCGCCGCACGAGCCGAACGGCGACCTGTGGGACCATGTGCTGCGCGTGCTGGAGCTTCTGGGTCCCAGCGTCTCCTTTCCCCTGGCCCTGGCGGCTCTGCTGCATGATGTCGGCAAGCCGCGCACCGTCGGGCGCACGCCGGATCGCTACACCTTTTACAGCCACGAGCATGTCGGCCGGCGGTTGGCGGAGGAAATTGCCGACCGTCTGAAACTTTCCAACGCCGAACGCGAGCGCATCGGCTGGCTGGTGGAGAAGCACCAGTTCCTGTGCGAAGCCCGGCAGATGCGCGTGAGTAAGCTCAAGCAAACGCTGGCTCATCCCGGCATTCGCGACTTGCTCGCCCTGCACCGTGCTGACGCACGCGCCAGCGGCCGCTCCACGGACCAGGTCGAATACTGCGAACATCTTCTGTCGCGCTGGACGCAGGCGGATCTGGATCCCATTCCCGTGCTGACCGGCCACGACCTGACGGAGCTGGGTTTGCAACCAGGCCCGAATTTCAAGCCTTTACTTGAGGCTGTCCGCGAGGCGCAGCTTGAAGGCACGGTGAAGACAAAGGCTCAAGGACTGCAGCTCATCCAGGATTTGCTCAAACGAGAAGAATTCCGCAGCGCGCCTTGACAGCCGCTTAGCCAACCTGCAAACTCTAGACTGGCTCGCTCCAAAATTCCTTTACATGGCTTTGCAACCGAGGCCGAACTGCCGCCAGCCGGCGTAAGGCGTCTTGTCATCCTAGAATCCGTCTGGATTGACTCAAAAGCGGGGGGAGTATGCTTGGCCAACTCGTCGTGATCGCGGGGCCGGATAAGGGACGCAGTTTTGCCCTGACGGACGGACAGACCATTGTCATCGGCCGGGGAGAGAAGACCGAGACCAAACTGAAGGATCCGCAAGTATCGCGGGTTCACTGCCAGGTCCAGGTGCATGACGGCAAGGCCCTGCTGGTTGACGCCGGCAGCACGGCGGGCACGCTCATCAATGGCAAGCGCGTCAAGGAGCAGGACCTCCGGGCCGGCGACGTGATTCACATCGGCGGCACGCAGATCCAGTATCAGGTGGAAGCAACACCCGAGGCCAGCACGGTCGTGGTCAGCAGCCCGCAGACGCCACGACCCCTGGCCGAGCGCAGCGGCCAGCTAGCGGAGCTCGTGGGGCAGACGCTGGCCCATTTCCGCATCGACGGCAGCATTGCCCGCGGCCAATCGGGGATGGTGTTCAAGGCCCAGGACACGCGCGAAGACCGGGCGGTGGCGCTCAAGGTGCTCTGGCCGGAATTCTCCAAGAACGAAGAAGAAATGCAGCGCTTCGTGCGCGCCATGAAGACGGTGCTGCCGTTGCGGCATCCCAACCTGGTGGCACTCCATGGCGCGGGCAAGTCCGGCACTTATTGCTGGATCGCCATGGAATATGTCGATGGCGAAAGTCTCACCCAGGTAATTCAGCGCATCGGCACCGCCGGCATGCTCGACTGGCGGAACGCGCTGCGCGTCGCGATTCACGTGGGCCGTGCGCTGCAGTTCGCGGAAGAGAACCAGGTTCTGCATCGCAACATCAAGCCTTCCAACATCCTCATCCAGCACAGCGATAAGCTGACCAAACTCGGCGACCTGATGCTGGCCAAGGCCCTGGAAGGGACCCTGGCGGAGCAGATTACCCGCCCGGGGGAATTGATCGGCGATATTGCCTACATGTCGCCGGAACGGACGCGCGGCAGCACAGCGCAGGTGGATTGCCGCTCGGACATCTACAGTCTAGGCGCAACCGTCTATGCCTTGCTCACCGGCCGGCCGCCCTTTGATGCCGGCTCCTTGCCGGAAACCATCATGAAGATTCGCCAGGCTGACCCGGTGCAGCCGAAGAAATATCAACTCTCCATCCCCGATCTTTTCGAGGGCATGGTGCTCAAGATGCTGGCCAAGCGCCCCGACGATCGTTTCCAGAATGCCAAAGGTATGTTGGCGGAGCTCGAGCGGGTCGCCAAGTTCCAGGGACTGGCCGTCTAAATCTGCCGTCCGCGACCTGGGGAAAGCCCTACCGCTTTTCCAGTCTCCAATTCTCCACGTCCGTGAAGATCAAGAGCGGATCGATGTCCGGAGGCAACATCAGCGTGTTGTGATACGCCAGGTGCGTGTCGAGCTGCCAGAGCGGAATGAACGGCATCTGCTCGTAGATCCGGTCATGGATGTCGTGCGCATAGCGCTTGACCTTGGTGAAGTCACGATACGTCATGGTCTTGTGGAAGAAGCTGGCAAGCTGGTCGTCGTTGACGTAGCGCAGGACATTGCGCCCGCCCGGCACGGCGGCCGCGGGATCGAAGAGCGGCCAGATCCAGTAGGCCTCGTTCGGATAATCCCAGGAGTAGTAAGCAAGATCGTAGTTGTTGTCTTGCTCCACTTCCCGGTGAAGCTGACGGCGCGGGCGCGGCGTCGGCGTTAGCGTGATGCCGACCTCTTGAACCTGTTTTTGCATCAATTCGCAGGCTTGTTTGACGGCAGGATCGTCGTCAGGATAGAGCAGCGTCAGCGTCGGCAGCACCGGCCGCTCTTGCTTGACGCTCTCGGCGGCAGCCCGGGCCTTGGGCAAATCAAACGGGTCCGCCGGAATACCCTGGTTGCACGCCCAGGAAGTGCGCGGATACGGTCCGTTCAATGACCGGTGGAAATCGGCGTGGCCGTCGCGAAAAGCCTCGTTGAGGATTTTCTCCCGGTCGATCGCGTGGGCGATGGCCCGCCGCAGGGACTGACTTTGCAGGACGCTCTTGTTGTGGTTCACGGCCAGGAAGTAAATGCGGCGATTGCGCAGCGGGGATTTGATGGCCACCGCGGGCAGCGGGGCGACGTCCCGGAGCCGCCGCGTCGGCAGGTCTGGAATCAACTGCATCAGACCCCCCTTGCCAAGGTCCGCGGCGGGATTGCGGGAAAGCACGAAGTGAATTTCGCGAATGCGCGGCAAGCCGCTCTTGCCTTCGCGCTCGGCATAGTAGGGGTTCGCCACAAATACAATGTCTTCGCCCGCCTTGCTCTTGGTCTTGTCCAACATGAAAGGGCCGCTGCCCACGGGCGCTTGCGCAAATTTGCCGACGTCGGCAGCCCGGCTCAGCGATTGCGGCAGAATCTTGAAATCCATGAAAGATAGCGGATCGAGATAGCCCTGCCGCATGGTCAGGTCGATGTGATAGGCGTCCAGGCTGACCCGCGCCCCCTTGCCGTTGTCCAGGAATTCGGCCCACTCGGGTACATAGCCGGGCCAGCGGGGATCGCTCATAAGCCGCACGGTGCTTTGCACGTCCGTCGCGGTGAGGGGTTGTCCATTCGACCAGTAGGCATTGTGCAGAATCTGAAAACGCCGGCCGAGCGGCACCAGCCGCGGCATGTCGCCGACCAGTTCGGTCTCATAGCGCTGGCCGGACACCGGGCTGTACGTGAGCTTGACGAGGCTCTCGTAGAGCAGTTCCACGGCCTGCCTGTCCGAATCGGTGACGGCCAGTCCGGGCGCCAGGTTTTGCGGCAGATCGCGAACGCCGACGTACAAAACGGGGTACTTGTTGCTTAGTATCAGGATGCGGTCATGAAGCCCTGGGAGCTGAAAAATTCCTTCCGCCGTTTGCAGCTTGACAATCGCTGCCTTGGTGTCGTCCTTGGCCAGCTTCTCGGCTTCCTCCCACATGGCCTGGGCCCTGGTGCGCAAGGATTGCCGAACTGTATCAATTTCTTCCTTGCTTTCGGGAAAGTCCTTCTCCAGGAGCAGAAGACGAATGCGCGCCTGGTTAAAGTCTTGACCCTGAAGGGCTTGATCGGCGCTGGCGGAGAGCAACTGGGCGACCTGGACCCGCACGTCCTTGTTCTTGGGATATTTCTCCATCAGGCTCCTCGCCATGTCGAAAGCGGCGATCCAATTCATCGCATCGGTAAGTGCACGCAACTGACCAAGCTGAACCGATTGCAGCCGGTCGTTGAGCGCCTTGACGACTTCTTCCCAGCCATCGGCTTCGCGCAAGCCGCGCAGGCGTGCTGACTCGTGAAAACGAATCACTGCAGCGAGCACTTTTTCCGCTTCCTGAAGCATTTCCATGCGCGACAGATGTTTCTTGCTCGTCTCCGGCTCGCGCTCCAGGCGGCTGGCAAGGAATTCGTTGACCTTGGTTAGCGTCACATGCTCATAAGGATCCACGCGCAACAGGCTGAGACGGCCGATTTTGTAGTCTCGACCGCGTCTCCAGTCGTCCGTGAGAATATGCAGGGTAAGGAGTCCCTTGAATTGCGTTTCCGGTGTGATGTGCTTTGCAATCGGCTCGACCAGGAAAATGCCTTCCTTGGCCGTGACCACGTCATGGGGCTTCTGCAAGCTTTTGAACAGCTCCCGCACGGCGGGATTCTTGGCGTTTTTTGCTTCGCGTTCCAGGTCGCTGGCCGCCGCGTCGGCGCCCTTGTCGGCGGCTTGTTTGTCTTCATCCTCGTCGCCGACGCGGATGAGCGGCTTACCTTTGCCCTTGACCGGCTCTTCCTCTTCCTCCTTGGGCGGTTTCCGGGTCGCCTGCTTCGCGCTCTTCGGCTCTTCCTCCTCTTCCTTTCTGGGAGCCGACTTCACCCTGTCCTGGGCCGGCACGGCGCTGCCAACCCAGGCGCTGATGAACAGCGCGAGCAACAGCAACCCGAAGCTGGCGATCAGCCGCATGGCCGGACGATTCTGGTTCGTTTCAGACATGATCTCTTCCTGACATGAGGCGAAGGATTACAGTGCAAAGCGCCCTTGATTATAACAAGAGGAACACAGCCTTCCACAACGGGAAAGCTGCGCAGGCGTCAAGCGCTTGCCCTCCTGCGAACCTCCGGCACGCGCGGCGTATCACTGCAATTGACACGGTTTGCCTGCGGACTAGAATCCACTAACTCACCGGGACATACGCACTTGCAGTCTTCTTCACCAGGAAAGTCACACGCCGTGCCAGAACCGCCAGATGTCTTTGAAGCCAGTCGCAGTGACAAACTGCGCCGAATAGAGCAACTGGGGGTAGACCCCTGGGGCGGCAGGTTCGACGGCCATCAAGCGATTGCCTCCATCCGCGGTCTGCCGCACGAGCAGACTCCAGGTCCGCGCGTACGCGCCGCCGGCCGGATCGTCTTGCGCCGCGCAATGGGCAAGGCGCATTTTCTGCACCTGCAAGATTGGACGGGCCGCATTCAGATGATGCTGGGGCAGAAGCAAGTGGGCGATACCGGTTGGGGCATCGCCCAGGAGCTGGACCTCGGCGATTTGCTCGGCGTCGACGGCACTCTGGGATTGACGCGTACCGGTGAATTGACGATCTTTGCCGACGCCGTGCACTTTCTGGGCAAGTCCCTGCTGCCGCACCCCGATAAGTGGAGCGGCATGCAGGAGATCGAGTTTCGGCTGAGACACCGCTATCTCGATCTGATTTATACTCCGGAAGTGCTCGAACGCGCCCAGCAGCGCATCAAGATTGTCCGCTGCATCCGCAACTACCTCGACCAGCAAGGCTACCAGGAGGTCGAGACACCCACGCTGCAAGCCATCGCCGGCGGCGCCGCGGCGCGCCCCTTTGTCACGCACCACAATGCTCTCGACATCGATCTGTATCTGCGCATTGCCCTGGAACTTTACCTGAAGCGCTTGCTGGTGGGTGGCATCGAGAAAGTCTACGAGATCGGCCGGGTTTTCCGCAACGAAGGGATCAGCCCCACGCATAACCCGGAATTCACCATGCTGGAGCTGTACCAAGCGTACGGCAACTACGAAACCATGATGGCCCTTACCGAGGGGCTGATCGTTAGCTGCGTCGAAGCGCTGGGCCGAGGTATGAAGCTGCCTTACGGAGACTCGACGGTCGATTTCACGCCGCCCTGGCAACGGGCTACTTACGCGGAGCTGTTCGAGAAGCACGTCGGCGTGTCCTTGCAGGACAGCGCCGCCGTAACTCGTGTCGCCGAACAGAACGGCTTTTCGACTGCAAGCAAGCATCCGGATGTGGTCGTGCATCACCTGTTCGAGGAATTGGTGGAGGGCAAACTAACCGGCCCGGTCTTCGTACACGATTACCCGGCTTCGCTATGCCCACTGACCAAGCGCAAGCGCGATAACCCGGCCGTGGCGGAGCGCTTCGAGCTATATATCCAGGGCATGGAGCTGGCCAACGCCTACACCGAGCTGAATGACCCGGTCATGCAGGAGGTCACCTTCCGCCAGCAACTGGCGGGATTGCCGCCGGAAGATTCGATGGCCAAGATGGACGAGGATTTCGTCCGCGCCCTGCGGCACGGCATGCCCCCGGCCGGGGGTCTGGGCATCGGCATCGACCGCCTGGCCATGCTGCTGACCAACACGCAGACGATCCGCGACGTGATTCTGTTCCCGCTGTTGCGGCCACTCGGTTGATTCATCGGTTCGCGCTCGCGGCGGGGCGCCGCATGACGTGCGGCGCCCCG
>DASZFN010000455.1:0-16202 GCA_035939715.1 Gemmataceae bacterium
GCAGCAAGTCGTTGTTCGGGCTCTCGCACCTGCGCAATCAGTTCGAATACGGCGTCGATTTCTATGCTGCCCGACAAGAGGTGATCAATCGCCTGCAGTTTGTCCAGAATCTGCCGGCCGGCGTAACGCCGCAAATATCCCCCGTGACTCCGACCGGCGAATTGCTCCGCTACACGCTGGAGAGCCCGCGGATCGGCAAACGCGAAGTCTACACGCTCCAGGATCTGAAAGCGCTCGAGGATTGGACCCTGGAACGCACCTTGCGTCGCGTCCCCAAGATCGCCGATGTCAGCAGTTTCGGCGGCATGGTCAAGCGTTACGAAATCTGTCCCGATCCGGACCGCCTCAAGCGCTACGGCATCACACTCCAGCAATTGCAGACAGCCATCTCCAACAGCAACGGCAACGTCGGCGGCGACATTCTCGTTCAGGGGCGGCTGGCCCTCAACGTGCGCGGCATCGGCTTGATCGGCGGCGGCATTGATGCCATGCAGCAGGTGCTCGGCATGAAGGACGCGCACACCGCCGCCGCGCACCTGCGGCACGTGGAGCAGCAGCGCCTGCAAGAGATCCGGCAAATCGTGTTGGCAACCATCAACAATGTGCCGGTCCGCCTTGACGACGTCGTCGATGGCGGGCCGGACAAACCGGACTCCGCGGAAAGCCTTTCGCGGGGCGTATTGATCGGCGCACAGACGCGCCTCGGCAAGGTGAGCCTGGCGCGCCTCCAGCGCGATCCGGCCGGCCAGGTCATTTGTGATGACAGCGGCAAGGTCTTGCTAAGGGATGACGAAGACAAGGTCATGGGCGTCGTGCTCATGCGCAAGAATGAAGCCATGCTTCCGGCCGTGCAGGGCGTCAAGGCGAAGCTTCAGGAACTCAATGAGAATCCGGGCCGGCTTCTGCCGGGCGTCAAGCTGAGACCGCATTTCGACGTCGAAGGCTTGATTGACGTCACTACCGAAACCGTGCGGGAAAACCTCGTGCTCGGCATGGTGCTGGTGACCGTGATCCTCCTCATGTTTCTGAGCAATGTGCGCAGCGCCCTCATCGTGGCGATCAACGTGCCGCTGGCGTTGCTATTTGCGTTTGGCGTGCTGTTCCTGCGCGGCAAGTCGGCCAACCTGCTCTCAATTGGGGCGGTCGATTTCGGCATCATTGTCGATGCCTCGGTGATCATGGTCGAGAACATCTACCGCCACATCAGCACCGGTCAACATGCCGAGCTGCCGCTGCGCGAGCGCATTGTGGCGGCATCGAAGGAAGTCGAGAGGGCGTTATTCTTTTCGACGGCCATCATGGTCTGCGCCTTCATTCCGCTGTTCACCATGTCAGGACCCGAAGGCCAGATCTTCGGCCCCATGGCTGATACCTATGCCTTTGCCCTGGCGGGCGCCCTGTTGCTGGCCTTGACGGTGGCGCCGGTACTCTGCCTGCTGCTGTTCAAGAATCTCAAGCCTGGCAGGGATAACTTCCTGGTTCGGGGGATCAAGCGCCTTTACCTGTGGCAGTTGCAGGTATGTTTGCATTACCGGCTGCTGACGGTGGGGCTGTTCGCGGCCGTGGTCGGTGTAACCTTGATTGCCGCGCGGTTTCTCGGTCGCGAGTTCATGCCTGCCCTGGAAGAGGGGAATTTGTATATACGCGCGACCTTGCCCGTTTACGTGTCACTCGACGAAGCTGCTGAGGTGGCGCGGCGCGGGCGCAGTCTCATGTGCCAGTTTCCTGAGGTCGAGCTCGTTCAATCTCAGGTCGGCCGGCCGGACGACGGCACCGACCCAACGGGTTTTTATAACATTGAGTTCTCTATTCCTCTTAAGCCGGAAAAACGCTGGTCCAGAGGGCCCCTCGTGCCGCAGGCCGCACGGTCGAAAATGGAACTGCCAAAGAGTTGGAAAGATTGGTTCCGCGGCAGCCGCAAGGAAGCATTGGTGCAGTCCATGAGTAATTTGCTGCACCATGAGCTGCCTGGTGTCGACTGGAACTTCTCTCAGTACATCCGGGACAACGTCTCTGAATGCCTGTCGGGCGTCAAGGGGGACAACTCCGTGAAAATAATCGGCCCGGATTTGCAGGAGCTGGAACGACTGGCCGGCAAATTGAAGAACACGCTGGAGGAACGGGATGAGAACGGCGTGCAAAAAATCAAGGGCATCGAGGACGTGGGCGATTTTCATATCATGGGCCAGCCGAACCTCGAGATCCAGGTTGATCGCGGCAAATGCAAACGTTGGGGTATTAGTCCCGCCGACGTCAATGCGGCCATCAAGAGCGCCGTCGGCGGACAGGCGTTCGCGCAGATGACCGAAGGCGAAAAGACTTTCGACATCACGCTGCGCTGGCCGGAACGGCTGCGCGGCAGCGAGGAGGCCATTCTCAACATCCCTGTCGATGTCACAAACAATACCATCACTCCGGGTGCTGTGCCTGGCGTCGCCGCGACGCCGCTCTCGGGAGCGGCGACGGGGGTGTCTGCTATCGGCACATCCCTGGCCATGCCGGGATGGACCGGCAGTCTTTTCAACGCCACCTTCAACAACATTAGCAACGCGCCGCGCCGCCGCCTGAGAGACCTGGTCACTGGACTTAACGCGGAGGGATTGCCCGATCCCGGCGGACAATTCGTGCGTCCGGGGGCGTCGACCATTTCGCGCGAGCAAGGCAACCGCCTGATTGCCGTCAAGTTCAGCGTGCGCGGCCGCGACCTTGCCGGCGCCGTCGCCGAGGCGCAGGCGCGCACGGCCGAGCTCTTCCCTCCACCCTATCGCGCAGAATGGAGCGGCGAGTTTCAGGAAATGCAGGAAGCGGAACATCGACTTCTGCTGGTCGGCGCCGCCGCCATGGCCCTTATTGTGCTCATGCTCTATCTGGCCTTTCACTCCTTCCTGGACGCTCTCGTGGTGCTGTCCAACGTCGTGGCCATGTCGGTCGGCGGCATCTGGACGCTGCTCCTGACGGGCCTGAATTTCAATATCTCCGCGGCGGTAGGTTTCATCTCTATCCTGGGGGTGGCGGTTATGAACGGCCTGCTCATGGTGTCGTCCTTCAATCGCCTGCGCGCGCAGGGCGTGCCCTTGCAGGAGGCCTTGACCACAGGAGTGGAACGCCTCATTCGCCCGGTTACCATGACGGCCCTGGCGGCGATCTTCGGTTTACTGCCGGCGGCGCTTTCTACCAGAATCGGCTCGCAGTCCCAGCGTCCGCTGGCCATTGTTGTGGTCGGCGGCATGATTGCCACGCTGCTGGTGACGAACCTTGTGCCGGTGCTGTACAGTTTCTACGGCAAGCGGGAGCCGAAGACTGGCGTTGGCGGAATGTCCCACTAAGAGTAGGTTCGACTAACCGAAGGACTTCATGATGGCAAAGGGACGGCAGTCCTTGGAAGCCAAGCTTGCCAGGCTGCGCTCGCTGCGCGGTGCGGCCTCAGGTCCCGAAGCGGTCAAGGAATTACGCGTCGCTTTGGGTGACGCTTCAAATTTCGTCGTTGCCGATGCTGCCTCCATTGTTGGCGAGGCTCACATCGCGGAGCTGGCGCCGGCCTTGGTTGCGGCATTCGAACGCTTCTTCGACAACCCGGTCAAGACCGACAAGTTATGCAAAGCCAAGCTTGCTCTTGCCGAGGCATTGAACCAGCTTGAGTTCGATGAGGAGGATATCTTCTGGAAAGGTGCACGCTATGTGCAATTTGAGCCGGTCTGGGGTGGGCAGCAAGACACGGCTGCGCCGTTGCGCGTGGCTTGCGCGTTCGCTCTGGTCCGGCTGCATGCGCGGGACGTTCTGCCTTTGCTCGTCGATCTCCTTTGCGATCCCGAGAAAACGGCTCGAGCGGGAGCCGCGCAGGCCCTGGCTTACTCAGAAAGTGAAACGGCCGCCCTTTTGCTCCGACTCAAGGCCCGCATTGGCGATCCGGAGCCGGACGTTATCTCGGAATGCTTCAATGGCATTTTGAAATTAGCGCCGGCGGACGGAGTTACTTTTGTTGCGCAGTTTCTGGAATCCGTCGATCTCGGCGTTCAAGAGTCCGCCATCTTGGCGCTGGGAGACTCACGGCGCCGGGAGGCTTTGGAGGTGTTGAAGACATTCTGGGAAAAGCCATGCGATGCTCAACTTCGCGAAACCGTCTTGATGGCCGTGTCGCTGCTTCGGTTGCCGGCTGCCACGGAGTTTCTTTTGGGCCTTGTGGGCAGCGAGGAACAGGCGGTCGCCTGGGCCGCCATCTCTGCATTGGCACTGCACCGTTATGACGCGCGTCTGCGCGAACGGACAGAAGACGCGGTGTCCCGAAACGGACGGGCGGCATTGCGGGCTTACTTCGAGGAACGATTTGGTCTGGCCAAGTAATGCCTCCAGGTCCTGGCCGCCGGCCTACCGGCTGGCCATGTCTCTGTCAGGCAGCGGCCGGCAGCGGTTGCGGGGGCAGATCGCCCGTGCGGATGAGATAGACGGGGATGCGCGTTCGCACGCCTGCGGCGTCATCTTCGAAGACAATGTATTCTGGGGCCAGTTCGGTAATGACCATTCCAGGCTGGTCGTCGCTGACGGCCGCAACATAGCACATCGAGCCCGATTCCTTGATGCAAACCTTCTGGCCGATTTGAAGCTGCTGGAGAACGCTGGCCATGTGGATAGTTCCTTTCGAAATCGGTTCTGTTCGCGTCACCGGCCGGGCAAGGCCGGCTGAGACGGCAAGGATGTATGGAACGTACTTTTCCGTCAAGTCCAGTTCGGCACCAGCACCGTGGAGCCCAGCGAATCTTGCAAAAAAAGCCTGAACTTGCTAAATGGTTCGCGCCGATAAGCAGATGTTCCATGCCGTTTCTTACCAGGGAATTATTCAGTGCGCAAACCGCGTTGCTTGGTCAGCCCTTTTGCGCTACTCATCTCTTGCGCGCTCTCGGGTTGCACAACCTGCACTCAGGACCATCACGCTCTTGCTCAGCCGGAACCTCTCAAGCCGTCGGAAGGCCTGGTTCTCGTCGCCGACGGGGCGGGAGATTTCCGCGCCACCTCGCATGCTTTCCGACAAGGGATCGCCGCGGAAAAACTGCCGTTGCACGTGGAGACATTTGTCTGGTCGCACGGCTACTACCGCGTGCTGGCAGACCAGCTTGACCAGGAACATATTTGCGAAATGGCAAAGAGCCTGGCACAGCGAATCGCCTCGGTTCGCCAGGCTTCCATGCAGCGACCGATCTACCTCGTGGCGCATAGCGCCGGCAGCGCGGTGGCCTTGGCGGCCGCTGCCGAACTGCCGCCTGACACCATCGATCGCATCATTCTTCTCGCGCCGGCAGTACCGGCGGACTATGATCTGCGTCCGGCCCTGCGCTCGGTGCGGCTCGAAATCGATGTCTTCACCAGCCGCGCCGACCGCTGGTATTTGCGCGGCAGCGATCTGGTCAGCTCCATCGCGCACTGGAAATCGTTGACGGCGGCAGGCCGCTGCGGTTTTCGGCCGATCTTGCAGAGCCCCGAAGATGGGCTTCTCTATAGCAAGCTGCGCGATTATCCCTGGGAGCCCCGGCTCATCTGGACCGGGCATGACGGGGGCCATTTTGGTTACTATCAGCAAGGCTACTTGCGCGCGTTTATTCTGCCGCTTCTCAGCGCTCGGTCGCCGGAGGCCATCCGCAAGGCGAGCGCGAACCCGTGACATATTTGCCGCGCTCCCCTGACGGGTCGCGGCTAAACGATTTGGCTAGCCGTGGCCCTCAGGGGGACGCGGTTGTTGCTGTTGCTGGGCGAGCTTTTGCTGATATTGCTGAAAGGAGCGTGTCAGCGTGTTGAGGAAACCTGGGATCTGCGGCGAGGACATGTACACGCGGCATGAGACCGCCGAGCGCGGATAGAAGTTCGTGATGAAATCGAAATAAAACTCGGCCGAAGAATGAGCGATCATGACGGCATTGGCGTAAAAGCCGCTCAGCAAATCATCGGGCAGCTTCAGTTGGCTGTAAATTTCCTCGATCGGTGGGGCCTGCACCGGCGCGGGCGGCGCCGGCAGAGGCGGCGGCGGGCCAAACTTCGAGGTGAAGTTGCCCAGATTTTCGCGCAGGGCGCCGATCACACTCGGCATGATCGAAAGGGGGAGCACGACGCGCGCCACGATCTGGTTCGGTTGCGCCATGCGTAAGACAAAGTCGATGACAAACTCGTGCGGCCCCTGAAAAACCATGGCGCCTGTGCTAAAGACGCCCCGGCTTACGCGATCCGGCACGCGCGCTGAAATTTGCTGGTGCTGCACTTCTTGCGTGAAGGCGCCAGGTTCAGGCGGATGCTGCCGGGAGCTATCGTCAGGATTGGTCGGCTGTTCGGGATTCATGGGATACTGCCTCTTCGAGGAGGAAAGGACGCCAAGTTAACTTCCGTTGTCTTCTTCCAACATATCAAGCAACGGCCGGTCCAGCACCTCCACCGGCACCTGGTGGCCGGTAAGGTGGTACAGTTGCGCCGCCAGTTGTTCGCGCAACACCTGCCGGGGAGAGATGACATGGCAGCCGCGCGTCTGAGCTTCGCGCAGCAAAGATGATTGGTTAGCGGCGGTCAGGTCCATCACCGTCATTCCGGGACGAAGATAGGCGGCATGGATGCTGCCTTCCCCGGAGCGTGGCTTGCTCTTGCTGTGCTCTTTTTCTTCGTCGCATACGATCAAGATTTCGTGCATGGTGGTGTAAAGCGCCTCAAACTGTACATGCCGGGATTCCAGCGCCTGGGCAAGCGCTTGGGCCTTGTCTCGTTGATGGCTGGCAATGATGACGATGCCGCGGCGTTTCTTTATTTCGGCGGCCACGGTTCGGGCTGCCGCGTTGACGCCGACTATCATCACCATTCGGCCGGTAAGTGGCTGCCCCGCAGTTTTCTCCTTGCCGATTTCGGCTTCCAGGGCGGCGATTGCGGCCTTGCCAGCGGTGTTATAGGCATGCCAGATTTTCTGTTCCCGTACGAGCAGGTCCGCCGCTTGCGCTTCTTCCGCGCCGGGGTCCAATTCGGTGGCGATCCCCATCACCAGCTCGCGGTGTTCTTCCCCGACCACTACGCCGGCTACCTTGACCGCGTCCATGATTTTGCGAAAGAGGCCAATGCTGCCGACGCCCAAAGGCAAGCAGCGCTTGTCCAGGCCGAGATGGGCTAGCCCTGCGTTAAGAGCACACGTGCTGGCCACATCACGTAGAGCAAAGCCGGTCACCCCCACCAGGCGCGTTGCGTGTCCGATGGCGCCATAATGGTAAATTTGCTGCAGGTCGTTCACGGTGGGCTGACCCGGATATGCTTCCATGCCCTTCTCGAGCGCAGCATACGTCCAGGGTGCGCCAATTTTCTTGCCGAGCACCGTGAGCATAATCCCCGGCTTGCCCACGCCGACCGCCACGGTTGGCAAGGCAGGCTTGCCCAGGATCTGCAAGAGCGGCCAGGCTTCTTCCGGCGAGCGCGCGAGGGTCATCAGCTTGATGACGTCGGGCTTTTTTGTCCGTGCCTCGGCGTAAATCTCGCCAATATCGCTCGGCGTCTCGCGCCAGTTCGTATAGGAGATGACCCGCTTGGCAGGCGGAAACTCTCGAATCTGATCGGCCACATCGATCTCGATCTCGACGTAATCCGCCTTGCTCACGATACATTGCCGCAACAAAGCCAGGCGTTCTTCTTCGGTCCCTTGCCAGTTGCCTCCATCCTGTTGACGCCGGCAGCTCAAGATGACAGGCTTCGGTTTGTGCGCCAGCAGCTCGCCGATGTCCGGCGCTTTGTCGAAGCGGTCCAGGCGGATCTCCAGCAGATCGCACTGCCTGGCGGCATTCAGCATGTCCGCGAGGGCCAGCCGGCGCGATTCCTGCGCAATAGAAATGCAAATCATGCCCGACTCGGAATCAGGGTTCAGCGATTCACAGTTATGGAATGAGTTTGCCAGAAAAAAGCGCGAACTGCAACTCTCGTTCCCAGGCTCTGCCTGGGAACGCACTGCACGCGAGGCTCTGCCTCGCGAGGCGGAGCCTCGCATGCACCGGGTTCCCAGGCAGAGCCTGGGAACCAGAACTACGGCCAGGAGAGACGCGGCGGCTCGCTGCCCAGTACGCAGGCGTAATCACGAAAGTCCGTCACGCCCTCGCTGCGAAGAAAATCCTCATCCAGCAAGGCTTGCCCCGTAACTTCCGACGGGTCTTTCTGTACCAGGCGGAGCACACAATCCACCAGGATGTCTGGTTTGCGCCACATGGCGGGTGTGCCCAGATTGTGGTTGATCGATGCCTGGCTCTCGATGATGGTCACCGGCCAGAGCGAGTTGACGGCGATGTTGGCGGAGCGGACCTCTTCGGCCAGGCCATGGGTCACAAGCGTCATGCCGAACTTGGAGATGAAATAGGCAATTCGTCCGGGCACCACGCTTAACTCTATCGGTGGGGACATGTTGATGATGTGGCCCCACCTCTGGGCGGTCATGTGCGGCAGGACAGCCTTGCTTGCCAGGAAAGCCGCGCGGGCATTCACTGCCATCACCAGATCGAAGCGCTTGGCCGGCGTCTCCACGAGCGGCTTCCACCATAGCGCGCCCGCGTTGTTGACGAGAATGTCAATGCGACCGAAACGCTCCATGGCCCTGGCGACCATGCCGTCGATCTGCTCCGCGTCGCGCACGTCCACCTGAACCGGAAGCGCCTGACCGCCCAGAGATACCGCTTCCTCAGCCACGGTATGGATGGAGCCGGGCAGTTTCTCCGAAGCCTCCGTCGACTTGGCGGCGATAACAACATGGCAACCATGCTTCACGAGTCCCAGGGCGATGGCTCTGCCGATGCCACGACTGGCCCCGGTGATGATGGCGACTCTGCCGGCGATCGCGGTCATGAAAGGTCTCCGTGCGGCACAGCCGATCAGGCCTTCATCGTGTCGTCTTCCCACAGGCGGAAGCCGCCGACGAAAGCATTCAAGTTATCGCCCAGCCGGACGCCGGGTGGCAGCCGTTTGAGTTTCTTGGCATTGCCGCCGCCCAGAACAACACTGTCCGCGCCGAGCGCCGCCTGAAGGCGGGCCACCACGTCTTCGACGGCCGCCTGCCAACGTTTCTTACCGAGCCGCTCCAGCCCGCGAAGTCCGACATAGTCCTCGAAGGTCTTATATTTCTTGTAGGGCAGGTGGGCGAGTTCCAGCGGCGCCACGACGTTTTCAATGACCAGCGCTGAACCCAGGCCGGTGCCCAGGCCAAGGAAAAGCATCCTGCCTCCCTTGTAGCTTCCCAGGGCCTGCATGGCGGCATCGTTGATAAGCCGCACCGGCTTGCGAAATTTGGCCTTGAAATTGTAGTCTACCCAGCCGGGGCCAAGGTTCTTTGGCTCCAGGACTGCTTTGCCGTTAACCACCGGCCCGGGGTACCCGATGGTGATGTGGTCATATTCCCAATCCTTGGTTTCGCGGAGGACGCCTTCAATCATGGCGTCAGGGGTCAACGTCGGTCCCGAGGGAAATTTGCGCGGGTCCTCCTGGCCGCTGGCAAGCATTTTCACGTTAGTGCCGCCGACGTCGATGACGAGGATCTTCATGTCCGATGCTCCTGGCCGATTAGGGATCGTTTGCTTGCGCGCCATGTTTGTAGCGGTTCTGGGGTCGCTTCGATTCGCCGGTCTTCACGCTAAGTATATACTACGATCCCTTCTTTCTGGTGAACTGTGGAAGCCGCGTTGACGGCGCCGGCATCAGCGGCTATAGTCCGGCCCGCTTCTTGAGGTCTGCGGAACGTTGTGTAGACCATGTCCTGGCCGATGCGGCGGCAGGAGCCTGTCGAATGACGCGCAAATCACTGATACTGGCCATTGGCATCGTGCTGTTCCTGCTCGGCAGTGCCGGTGCGGCTCTTTATCTTTTGGCTCGCTATGAGCCTGCCTTTTATGTTCGCGGCAACATCGAGCCGGGAGATCAACGGAAGACTCTGTCCGGAGAATGCATCGCCGAGTTTTTCAAGGTCCTGAATGGCATCGCCAGACCTAAGGGTGAATGGGAGGGCCGCCTCAAGGAAGAACAGGTCAACAGTTATTTCGCCGAGGACTTTATCACCAACCACAGTGTCGAATATCCGCTGCCGGATGGATTCAGCGAGCCGCGTGTCGCTCTTGAGGCCGACCGCATCCGCCTCGGTTTCCGTTACGGAAGCGGCTGGAAAAGCACGGTCATTTCCATCGACATGCGGGTTTGGCTCATTGCCAGGGAGCCCAACGCCGTGGCATTGAAATTCGAGCGGATTCACGCGGGCGCGTTGCCGATCTCTGCCCAATCCTTGCTGGACCGCGTCGCCGATTTTGCCCATCAGAAAGACATAGAAGCCACGTGGTACAGGCACAACGGCAGGCCTGTGCTGGTGCTGCGCTTCGAGGCGGACAAGAGCAATCCGCGCTTCCGGCTTTTGCAGTTGGAGCTGCGTCCCGGCATGCTGCGAATCCATGGAAAGTCGCTAGACGGGTCAGCCCGACTCGATTTTCCCGGGGAGGCGGAGAAGCTGGCCGCCCGATGAGTGGTCATTACTCATTCGTCCTTGGTCATTCGCGAACGAATGACCAAGGACGAATGACTAATGACCACTACCCGACTTGCGGCTCCTTTAACAGTTTGAACGCCCATTCTTCGCCGTCTAGGTGTCTTAAAATCACTTGGCCGCACGTCCGCATGCCACTCAATGATACGGCGATCAAATCCTCTTTCCTCTCCTCCCAGGCAAAGGTGCCGCTGTCCCACCGCGTAACCATGCCACGGCCTTTGCTCACGGGTCCTTCGTAATCCAGGTACATACGGCGATGCCCCGCCAGAAAACTGGCAGCGATGGTCTTCTCGGCTTGAGGCGGGGATGCTAGCCGCCAGGTGAGCAGTGTGTCGCCGGCTTCCAGCATCAGATCCCAATGCAAGTATGGATGGTCGTGCTCAAGGACGACGAAGCGTGGCATGATAGGTCACCCGTGGTCACGGAACGAGGCGGTGATTGCTGATCCAGTCCGCTGCTTGCCTCTCGGCCCAGCGGATGATGCCGCGGCCTTCCCAGCCCAGGAAGCCAAGATGCCCGCCGTTGGCCGCAACGCGCAGCGATACGTTTGCCGGCAGCACAAGTTGTTCAAAAGGCTCGAGAGCGATGAACGGATCATCGCGCGCGGCCAGGATGAGGGCAGGCACTTTGATTTCGGATATCACGGGCAGCGACGATGAACGGCGGTAGTAGTCCAGGGCGTCGGCAAAGCCGCCGCGCGGCGCCGTATAAAGATCGTCGAAGCGCCGCAAAGTAAGGCCGGCCGGGAAACGACTGCGCGGCAAATCGGGCGCGTGGCGCTCGAGTTCCCGTACTTGCCGCACCAAAACGCGCACAAAATGCACTTCGTAGAAGCGGTTGCGACGTTCGCCGAGCATTCCTGCGCAAAGCTCCAGGTTGATGGGCGGCGCCACGGCGATGACGCGCTCGAGGCCGGGAATAGCTGCGGTGGCGACCTCGCCCGCCAGCTTGAGAACAATATTGCCGCCTAGCGAAAAGCCGAGCACGCTCAGCGGCGCGTTGGCGTCCCAGGTGCGGATCTCCGCCAGTGCCGCGCGGATATCCGCGGAACAGCCGCCATTGTAGATGCGCCGTGCGAACGCCGCGCCCCGACCGCAGCCGCGCAAATCGATGCGGACAGCACGCACGCCGCGCGCCAGCAGCAATGCCGCCAGGCGCTGCACCGGTCCGGAAAGATGACAGCCACCCAGGCCATGAACAAGCAAAGCGATGGGCCCGCCGGGACGCCAATTGGCCGGGATGCTATCGTGCAGCACGAGGCGATCTCCGTCTGGAAGGGCGACTTGACGCTCCTGTGCCGAGAAAGCAGGTAGAGTGCCCTTCCAGAAGTAACCGAGCAATGTCTGGACGTGCGGGTTGCCCAGAAACGGCGGCGGTCGAAATTCTTCGATCATGCTGCGTCTCATGCAAATTTTTCTCGATCAAACCTCAACTCGGTCCTGGACCCTCAAGCAATGGCTTCTCTATCTTTATAAGGACCGGAATCGGCGCAAGGCAAACGCCCTGAGGAGAACATGTCCAAAACGCCAGCGGCACTCGGCTATCGCATGCCGGCCGAATGGGAGCCCCACGAAGCGACCTGGCTGGCCTGGCCGCACCAGCGCGCCGATTGGCCCGGCAAGTTCGCGACCATTCCCGAGGTCTATACGGAGATCGTTCGCCACCTGCAACAATCCGAGCTGGTGCGGATTTTGGTCAACAGCGCCTCTATGCACCGCAAAGCCCGGCAAGTTCTGTCCCGGTACGCCATCGATTTCGCGCGCCTTGAGTTTTATCATTTTCCAACCGATCGGGTCTGGACGCGCGACTACGGTCCGATCTTTGTCACGCACCCCAACGGCGAAGTGGCCGTCACGAACTGGCAATTCAACGCTTGGGCCAAGTATTCAAACTGGCGGCAGGACAACGCCGTTCCGCAGCGGCTTGCCCGGGCTTTGCTTTTGCGGAGCTGGCAGCCACTAGTCGGGTCAAAGCGCGTGGTGCTCGAGGGAGGCAGCATCGACGTCAACGGAGAAGGACTGCTGCTGACCACAGAGGAATGCTTGCTGGACGTCGTACAGGCGCGGAATCCCAGGCTGACGCGCGCCGATCTGGAGCGCGTACTAGGCGATTACCTGGGGGTGCGCAAAGTGCTTTGGCTTGGCCGTGGCATTGCCGGCGACGATACGCACGGCCATATCGATGACCTGGCCCGGTTCGTGGCGCCCAATCGCGTCGTTGCCGCCGTGGAGAAGAATGCTCAGGATGTCAATCATGTCCCGCTTCAAGAAAACTTGCACCGCCTGCAGAGCATGACCAACCTGCAAGGACGGCCGCTCGAAATCGTTACCCTGCCCATGCCGGCACCCGTCTTCTTCAAAGGGCGGCGCCTGCCGGCCAGCTACGCGAATTTCTACATTGCCAACGACCGCGTGCTGGTTCCCACGTTCAATGACCCGAATGACCGCCTGGCCCTGGGAATCCTGGCCGAGCAGTTTCCCGGCCGCATTGTCCTCGGCATCCACTCGGTTGATCTTGTGTGGGGGCTCGGCACGCTACATTGTTTGACGCAACAGCAGCCAAAAGTGACGAGTGACAAGTGACAAGTGACGAGTGAGCGCTTGTCACTCGTCACTTGCTGAAATCCGGCATTCGCCCGGCGTTTACGTCCGCTTCCCATTCCTCGAGCAAAGGCCAGCCAATGGCGCAGGTGCCGAAATCGGCCATGTATTGATACTGGCTCAGGCGGTCGATCGCCTTTTCAAGAATGCGATTGTCACGCTTGAAAACGGGCCCGTGGCTGGGCAGCAGGTATCGAGCGTCGTCCTTCAGAATGCGCTTGAGCGAGTTGATGAAATCGGGGATGTTCGAGCCGTGGTGGGCGTCGATCACGCCGACGCAACTGTCCTTGTAGATATTGTCGCCGCAGAAGAGAAGATCGCCCATCTTGAAGCTTAGCTGGCCGGCCGTGTGACCGGGCGTGTGCCAGACCTGTAATTGCGCGTTGCCTACCTTGATCTTGTCGCCCTCGTTCAGAAGCAGATCGATCTTGCAGGGTGGCATGGGGATCTGTATTCCCTGGGCCTTGATCGTCGCGTAGGTCATGATTTCATCGCCGGTTTCGAGCGGTTCCACGCTGAGCGGGTGACCTGCGACCTTGGATTTGAGCAGATCGCGCGCACGGGTAATTCCCTGCACATGATCGGCGTCGGCATGCGTGGCAATGATCATCTTGCAGGTGGAGAGGTTGAAGTCCATCTTGCGGATCAGCTCCACGATTTCATCGACCGTGTCGAGGTAGCCGATATCGATGAGCAGAAACTCGCTGCCGCCGTCAATGAGATAGACATTCACTCCCAGGCGATGGCCGGCCTGGTAATTCATCTCGATCACGTTTGGGAAGAGATATTTTCGTCGCAACATGATGAGGTCGCCGTTCGACTTGGCTTCAGGGACATTGGACATGATACGGCCGCAGAGGTCATTCGTCATTAGTCACGCGTCATTCGTCATTCGCGGAACGCGAATGACGAATGACGCATGACCAAAAAATGAGCTTTTCAGGCAAGATTGGGGCCAGAGGTCAAACAATCTAGCCAAATTGACCATATTATTGATATAGAGGAACGCTTATTGCCGCCGTCAACGGAAGGGCGGCCCTCTCCCACAGCAAAGGAGTTCCCAGTGTCTGCACCTGCGCTTGTCGTCAACGGTACGAATGAACGCATCCACAAACCGATTCCCGTTTTTGAAAACTCCCCCACCTTCCAGATGGCCTGCCGGCAACTCGACATGGTTGCCCAGCACATGAATCTCGACGACGGCGTGCTCGAGCGCTTGAGCAAGCCGAAGCGGGCCATGGTCGTCAGCATCCCCATCCGCATGGACAGCGACGGCCGCACCGAGAGCTTCATCGGCTTCCGCGTGCAGCACAGTTTGACCAGCGGTCCATCCAAGGGCGGCCTGCGGTTCCACCCCGGCGTGGATCTGGGTGAGGTGGCCGCCCTGGCCATGTGGATGTCGTGGAAGTGCGGCATCATGAACCTGCCCTTCGGCGGCGCCAAGGGCGGCATCGCCTGCGATCCGGCGGACCTGACGCGGGGCGAACTGGAGCGTCTGACCCGTCGCTTCACCGAAGAGGTGCTCAGTATCATTGGCCCGCGCATGGATGTCATGGCTCCCGACCTGGGCACCGACGAACAGACCATGGCCTGGATTTACGACACCTATAGCATGCACGTGGGCTATGCCTGTCCTGAGATCGTCACGGGCAAGCCAGTCGAGCTGGGCGGCTGCGTGGGCCGGCGTGAGGCGACCGGCCACGGCGTCGTTTACTGTGTCATGGAGGCGCTCAAGGAGCTGGACCTGAAGGGCGGTGAAGCTACCGCAGCGGTGCAGGGCTATGGCAATGTCGGCTCCGTGGTCTGCCATGAGCTGGCGCGGCGCGGCGTGCGCATCATCGCCGTCGGCGATCGTTATGGCGCCATCCGCAATCAAAAAGGGATCGACCTGGCGGCGCTTAACCAGCACATCATTTCCGGAAAACTCTTGCGCGACTTCGCCGAAGCCGATGTCATCCCGGGCGACGAGCTGCTGAAAATTCCTTGCACCATCCTCGTTCCCGCGGCGCTAGAGCGCGTGATTAACACCAAGAACGCTGCCCAGATCCACTGCCGTGTTCTGGCGGAAGCCGCCAACGGGCCGACCACGCCCGAAGCGGACACTGCCTTCGCCGACAGCGATGTATTTATCATCCCCGACATTCTTTGCAACGCCGGCGGCGTTACCGCGTCGTACTTCGAATGGGTGCAGGATATTCAGCAGTTTTTCTGGGAAGAAGACGAAATCAATCGCCGGCTGGAACTGCTCATGCTCCGCTCCTTCCGCAAGGTCCTCAAGCGCGCCCGCGAGCGAAAAATGACCATGCGCATGGCGGCTCTTAGCTTGGGCATCGAGAAGGTTGCTCAGGAGAAGCTGCGCCGCGGACTCTTCCCGTAATCACCTTGGCCGTGATCTGGCTTGGCTGGCTTTGAACAACTTGGCAGCCTTGACGAGATCTGGATCGAGCGCAGGCTGGTCCCAGTTGGTGGGATACATGCTGTTCATGGCGCCGAGAAAGGCCTGCCGCTCCTCTAGCGGCTTGTTGAACAAGTATTCCAGGAACGTGTAAAGTTTGTCTGCGACTTCCTTGTTGAACGCCTTCATCTCCTCCTCGGTCAGCTTGCCCTGGGAGTGATAATCTTCAATGACAGTGTTTCGAACGCAATTTACAGCTATGATCAGGGCAAGGGTTTTCGCTTCACTTTTCCTCTGTTTCGCTTTCCTCAAACTCATTGATCGCTATCCTCCTTGGATTGATCCCTATCCTGCCGCTCTGTTGGGGACGGATCGTCGAAATAGGCAAAAGTACACAAGCACACCGAGGCCAATGAATCCCAAGCCGGCCAAAGATTCCGTCGGCTGGTTCTTGAACATATATGTCAGAATAAATGCCGGGAGGACGAGATAAAGAAGCGGCACAATCGGATAGCCCGGGCAGCGGTACGGCCTCTCCGCCTGCGGCATGCGCCGGCGGAAGACAAAGATGGTCGTAACTGCCAGCGTCTCGAAGATAATCGCCCCAAACATGGCGAAATCGGTCATGACATCAAACAACGGCTTGCCGGGGGGCAGGTTGATGTCAAACGAGCGGAATCCTAGATCC
>DASZFN010000456.1:0-3782 GCA_035939715.1 Gemmataceae bacterium
TGCCGGCGGCGTGCCTTCGCCTATCTCCAGCGCCTGGCGGAGGCGACGCTCCAGGCCCTCGCGCTTCTCTAACAAAGACCGGTCCAAGGGATCGACCAAGAGGGCTCCTGATTCACGGGTCATTAGTCATTCGCGTGCGAATGACTAATGACCAATGACGAATGACGCAGAGCTAGAAGAGTGCCTCGGGCTCATTTTCCTTCTTGCGGCGATTCTTGACGTCGGCTTTGGCAGAGTCGGCGGTGGCGCTGTGGTCGAAAGTCTTCGTGAGCGGTTTGCCGTCTGCGTCGGCGCCGGTGAGCTGGAGGATGCGTTGCTCAACCTGCTGCAATTGCGCGTAACAACGCTTGAGCAAGCCGACGCCGCTCTCGTAGCGGCCCAGCGCCTCTTCGAGCCCGAGCTTGCCATCTTCCAGTTCGCGCACGATGCGTTCCAGCTCCGCCAGGGATTCCTCGAAAGTCAGGCTCTCGCGTTGTGGTTGGCTCATGCGTGCGTTCCACGCGGAGAAGCGGTCGTCCGTGACATTGGCAGCCCGTTGTTCTTCAACGAGCCGCCTCGGAGGCGGGAGGTTCGCCGGTTCGTTCCAGTTCTTCCACCCGGCTGATAATCCGTCCGTCGGCAACATCCGTTACCAGGCGCTCGCCGGGGCGAAGTTGGTCTGGGCTGCGAATCACGGCCCTGTCGGCCTCTCTGCGTGTTAAACTATAGCCGCGCCCGAGAACATTCAAGGGACTGAGCGTCTCCAGGCGGGCCGCCTGCGCTTGCAAACGCTCGCGCACCTGTTCGAGACGCTGGTGCGCCCCACGGTGCAAGCGTTCGCCGCCTTCATCGAGCCGGCGCTCCAGCTCGCGTAGCCGTTCCAGGGGCAGCCGTAACGCGCGCCGCTGGGCTAGACCGTCCAGCCGATTCTTGTATCCATCCAGGCGTTGCAGCAATAAGGAACGCATGCGCTCCTGGATGTGGCAAAGTCCCTGGACCAGCTCGGCGCGGTCCGGCACGACGCGTTCCGCGGCCTCGCTCGGCGTCAAGGCGCGACAGTCGGCGACGAGGTCGGCAATAGTCAGATCGATTTCATGACCGACCGCGCTCACTACCGGAATGCGCGACTCGAAAATCGCCTGGGCGATGCACTCCGCATTAAAGGCCCAAAGGTCTTCCACACTGCCGCCACCCCGGCCGACGATCATAACATCCACGGCGGCAACGCGGTTCAACAGGCGAATGGCGGCGGCGATCTCCTCGGCGGCCCCTTCCCCCTGGACGCGCACGGGACAGACCCAGGCTTCCACTGCAGGCCAGCGGCGGCCGAGAATTTCCAGGATGTCGCGCACCGCCGCTCCGCTGGCCGACGTAACCAGGGCCACGCGCCGCGGGAAACGCGGCAGCGGCTTCTTCCGTTCGCTCGCAAAATAGCCGAGCTTCAGCAGCTTTTCCTTGAGCTGCCGAAGCGCCAATTCCAGGGCGCCGAGCCCCTTGGGCTGCAGTTCCTCGATTTGCAGCTGGTAATCGCCGCGCGGAACATAGACAGTTAGCCGGCCTCGGGCGATCACCTCCATCCCCTCCTTGACATCGAAGCGGAGCCGCAGGGCCGCACTGCGCCACATCACCGCGCGCAACTGGCCTTCGGCATCCTTGAGGCAAAGGTAAAGGTGGCCGGAACCTGGCCGGCTCAAGTTGGAGACTTCACCGGAAACCCAGACCGTGCGAAATCCGTCTTCGACAAGCGCCTTGATTTGACGATTCAGCTCCCCCACCGTCAAAATCTTGCGGCGATCCGGAACCGCCTCCGGGCTGATCGGTTGGTTAGTCGTTGGGGCATTCACGGTGCTACTCAAACTTCTTTCTGGTAGGACGGATTTCAATCCGTCCTATGCCTACACAAGGAAGACGGATTGAAATCCGTCCTACGAATCTCGCGCAGGATCGCTACTTCACGCGGACGAGCACCATCTGGTCCCCCTGCTCATCCGTCATCTCACGCAGAATCTCCGTTTCTCTCGCAGCGGGCCAATCGCGCCAATCTACGCTGTCCAGGATACAGTACAGCGGTTCACCGCCGGAGGGAAGTCGGGCGGGACCGGGCAGACGGCGTACGGTTTGGCCATAGTAAAACATGATGCCTTCGTCCTTGAGTCTGAAGAGATAGAGCGTTTTTCCCTCGGGAACCAGGGCGGCAATCTGCTCCGCCTTGGCGCGTGGCGCGCGGTGGCCGTTTCTGGCCGGCGTTACCCATTCGACAAAACAAACCTTCACGGCTAGCCAGACGAGCAAACAACCAACCAGGATTGGCCAGGGCTTGATCCTCAATTTGAATCGCTCCGGAAAACGTAGCCACTCCGTAAACACCAGGGCTGCCAAACAGGCGATCCCCGGAAACAGGGGAAAGCTGTGCCGTACCACGTGTTGCGGGAACAGGCTCCAGAACAGCATGCTGGGCCAGACCCAGCAATGGAGCGCTTGCCGGAGACGTCTGTGGCGCGGGTCCGACGATTCGAAGAACCGCGGCCAGAGAGTCAACAACGCCGCCGCCGACCACGGCAGCGTGGTTGCCAGCAGCTTGAGCGGATGCAGCAGCGTCTCGTGCCAGGAGTATCCGTGCCCGTGCCCATCTGGGAGCAGCCGCTGAAGCGCTTCGCGACTCACGGTGCCGTGGAACGTTTGCCAGCCGCTCAGGGCGACAGCAGCGCCAATCCAGGCGAAGCAAAGGCTCGCTCCCAGCAGGGCGCCCGCCAGGTGATGCCTGCCCAGGAGTAACCGCAGTTGTCCGCGCCACCATAACAGCGGCAGGACGGTGCCGTAGAAAAACACCGGGGCGGTCCACTTGGTCAAGACGCCGCCGGCCACGCAGAGGAGCGCCGCGCTCCACCACAACCACGGGCGGCCGCCGCCCGCTGCATCGGACTGTTGCGGCTCCGTCAGGCGTTTGGCGACAGGGTTCGGCAGCTCTTCCCAGTTTGAATCTTCGTCGGCACTCACCCGAAACCCGACGATAGTGACCAGGCATCCGGCTTGTGAAGCTTCGGCAATCTCGAGGGCGCGCAGGAAGCAGCAAATCGCCCCGGTGACCCAGGCGACCTGCAACATGTCGATTTCTGCTGCCGTCGCCTTATCCAGCCACATCACGTTCATGGGCAACAGCAGTCCGGCGACCAGCCCGGCCCGGCGTCCAAAATGCCTGCGGAACAGCCGGTAAACCAGGAACACGGTGATCGTTGCCGCCAGCGCAGAAGGAAGACGCGCCGTCCATTCGTGCACGGCTCCGAAGGGCCAGCTTACCAAGGCAATGGCGGCGTACATGCCGGGCGGCTTGGTGAAGAGCGGCTCGCCATAGAGCGTCGGCACAATCCAGTTGCCGCTGCGCAGAAACTCGGCGGCAATGATCGCGCGCAGGCTCTCGTTGCGATACAGTTCTCCTGCATTCAGACCGTAGAAGAACAGCAGGGCACAGACGATCGAGAGAATGCCAGGGGCGAGCCAGCTGCTTTCCTCGAGCCGCCGCGTGAAGGGGTCAGGCGTAGCTTGCCGGCGTGGCGGAGCAGAAGCAGCGGGGAGAAGGGAAACGGTTCTGGACATCCGAAGCCTCCGTGCTTCAGGTTTGAACGATCTATATGACTTTGCACGATTCGGCTGCACCTTAGCCCGACGCGCCAGTTTTGAACTTGCGCTTTTCTCTATGGTCTGGTCTCGCCAGACCCCTGCCGGCTCGTCCGGCAGGTGAAGCAGTTCAGGGGCTAGCAAGCGCTTCTCTTTACCGTCGACCCCTGCCGGCTTTGTCCGGCAGG
>DASZFN010000457.1:0-10042 GCA_035939715.1 Gemmataceae bacterium
GCGCGATGGGGCCGGTGGTGCTGCCGTCCCGGAAGGAACGCCAGGTGATTTGCTCCGTGACCAGGGCTTGCTTGAGAGCATTCTGGTCTTTGTCGCTGTTGACGCCGATCAGTGCGAACGGCTTGCCTTCCAGGCGCTTCACGAGCGACCGCTCGTGGGGATACATGGCCCGGCAGGGCCCTCACCAATGCCCCCAGAAATCAAGGACGACCACCCTGCCGCGGTAATCCGCAAGTTTGAACGGCTTGCCATCGAGATCCTCGCCTTGTATATCCGGGGCCGTCTTGCCCACCGCCAGGTTGCGAATTTCAAAAAGCTCGCCCTTGGCGCGATCGGCCAGCGTTCCGCGCCCCAACTTGACGTTCCCGTATTTTTCCAGCGCGCGGTCGAGCAGGCCTTCTGCCTCCTTCTGCATCTTTTCATTCTCGGCCTTGGCAAGACTCTGCCGCTCCGAGAGATTCTTGAGAAGCACACCCAGGGCGTAGCAAGCCTGCCCCTGGACGTCATGCTGTGGATTTTTCTCGATGACCGCATGGAGAAAATCCCTGGCCGCTTGCGAATCAGAGTATATCAACGATAGGCAAACCGGTCCGACCTTCTTGCTGGCGACGTGATCGCGGGCTAGCACGTTCAGTGCCTTGTTCGCCGGAAGACCGTAACGCACGTTTGTGACGATCCAGACCAGAGCATCAACGGCAGCGTCGTCCTTCGGGTTTTTCTCAGCGATCTCGCTCATCCGGTCTGCATATTTCTGAGCATTCGGGTACTTTTCCTTGAATAGGGTGTTCCGCTCCTCCTGGCTTTTGGCTGCTTGATAGGCCTTGCTGAACTCTTGCATCGCCTGCTGATAATCCCTGGCAACCGCCTGGTATTGCTCAGCCGGCGTGCGCGGTTTTTCCGCTTTGGCCTGGTCTTTCGGATGGTCCTTGTTCTTGGTGTCGTCCTGGGCTGGTAGCGCTGGCCCAAAGAGCAGCAGCGCCACGAACCCGACCCTCATGCGGTTCATGGGAGAGGTCCTCCAGAAAAGTGACGAGAAATTCATGAGTCTGAGCTGTTCCCAGTGTAGCACCGGCCGTGCTCGCCACAACAAAAATGCGCTGAGACGAAAACGCGGCAAGCCCCTGTGAGATCTTGATTAGCTATCAGCAGGCAGGCAGCTCAGAACAAGCGGTCAATCGGCTCGCCGTGATAAATGTAGTGCGGTCGTTCCTCGCCGTCGCGCCAGTGCGCCGTGGCGGGCAGCCCGAGGGCTTGATAGATGGTCGCGGCCATGTTTTCCGGCGTTTGCGGGTCCGTCTTGGGATAGCCGGCAATCTTATCCGAGCTGCCCACCACTGTGCCGCCCTTCACGCCGCCGCCGGCAAAGAACACCGTCTGCACAGCACCCCAATGATCGCGACCGGGAAGCTTGTAGTATTGCGGCAACGTACTGATCTTGGGCGTCCGGCCGAATTCCCCGGCCATGACGATCAGAGTGCTGTCAAGCTGGCCGCTTTCGTGCAAGTCATCGAGCAATGCGGACAGCGCCTGATCGGTAGGCGGGAACAGCTTGTCCCTAAGATGGGGAAACGCATTGCCGTGCGTGTCCCAGGTCTCGTTATTACCGAGATTGACCTGGATAAGCCTAACCCCCGCCGCCACCAGCCGCCGCGCCATCAGCAGCGACCAGCCAAAGGCGTTTCGTCCATAGCGCTCCTGGACGCCGGCTGGGGCGCGCGTCACATCAAAGGCCTCGCGCACGTGCCCATCGGTCAGCATAGCGACCGCTGCTTGCCGGAAGGCATCGAGGTCTGCGCGGTTGGCCACCTGATCGAGGTTGCGGCGTTGCCGGTCGATTTCCTGAAGCAAGTTCATTCGGCCGCTTAGCCTGCCCTGGCCGAGGTCCTCCGGCAGGGACAGGCTCGGCGCCTGGAACGAGAGCCGCTGCGGCCTGTACGCGCGGTCCTGGTGATCGAATTCATATTGGGGATAAGCACCGTAAGCTCTCGGGTCATAGGCCGATGTCTCGATGAACCAGGGATTGCGCTGCGCGCCCATGATGCCGGCGAACTGGCCTGGAATGGTGCGCCCGGTCGTGTGAATAAGACGTTCGGGCAGCACGATGGCGGGCGGCAGGTTGTTGCGCGATTTCGTCAGCGCTCCGGCTACCGCCGTGATGGACGGCCAATCGCCGGGCCGCGGTTCATTCGGGCTGAATCCGGGCGGCAGATCCGAACGTCCCGAGAGCATGATGTGATGGGCTGCGGAGTGATCGTTGCTGGCGTGCGCCAGGGAGCGGACCAGGGCCCACAGACGGCTGCGCTGCGCCAACCGCGGCAAATGCTCGCAGATCTGAATGCCGGGCGTCCTGGTAGCGATCGGCTTGAACTCACCCCGATACTCGGCTGCCGCCTGCGGTTTCAGATCGAAGCTGTCTTGTTGAGCAAGTCCGCCAGAAAGAAAAATGTAAATACAAGCTCGCCTGTCGGATTTCGCTTTATCCCCGGCAAGGGCACGCAGTCCCAGCACATGTTCCGTGCCCAGGCCGAGCAAGCTGATGGCGCCGGCACGAAGCGCCGTGCGCCGCGAGACGATGGGATGCTGCAAGGGACAATGGCTCGAATGCAACAGGTGTCTCCGTTCACTTGAGTGACGGAAGGGCGAGAATGCAGAACGGCTGATGCTGTGATGTCAAGGGCTTCATTCCTAGCGGGCTGCTAAACAATAACACGCATGAAGCCACATCGCAAGAAGGCACACTATTCGGTAATAGAGTAGGGTGTCCGGTCGTCTTTAATAGTGGGTGACATGCATCGCTCAGCATCGAAAGGGGCTTCAGAATGCGTCTGCTCTTTATCATGCTCGTCTGTGCCAGCATTGTCGTCGCGCAGGACTCCCGCGGGGATGTGTCCCGGCTTACTGCCACGGAAGCTGGGCCCAACAGACCGCCCGAGGCCGCCTTTCCCATCGGCAAGTGGAAGGTCGAGTTCAGCAACGGCGTGACCGAGGTGTGTCACATCGGCAATGGCGGAGAGTGTACGGTCGAGGAACCGGGGCGGAGGTCAAACGGCATGGCAGAGGTCAAAGGCGGTGCGCTGGTGATTACTTTCAATGACAATCGGATCGAGCGCTGGAGCCCGGTCGGGAGGCGGTACGTCGTGGAGCATTGGTTCCCCGCCTCGCAGGTGCCCGTAGTTAGCCCAGTCCTCGGCATTGCTGAGGCCGCCCAGTGAGTGGATTTAGCATGCGCGGACGGGGCACGAGCATCAGGGGCGTTCTGCTCCTTTTGGCAGCGGCACCTGTTCCGGACTAGCAAGGTAGGCGATCAAATCGCGCATTTCCTCTTCCTTCAACTTCCCGAGAAGTCCCTCGGGCATCATCGACACTGGCGACTTCTGTCGCTCGGCCACTTCACTGGCGGGTACCCGCACCAGGTCCTTTTCCATTTGCACCGTCAACACCTTGCCGGCTTCCGACTTGACGATCCCCGTAATGACTCTGCCGTCTTTCAGCTCCAAGATGGAGACCTGATACTCACTGGGGACCAGGGCACTGGGATCAAGAATATTTTCAAGCAAGTAGTCGAGATTCATGCGCTGTGAGCCGGTCAGCTCCGGGCCTACCTTGCCCCCCTCGCCGAACAGAATGTGGCACGATGCACACACGTGCTGAAACACCAGCCGCCCTTTGGAGCGGTCCGCGCCCTTCAGAGCCATCGGTGTTAGCTGAGCCTTGTACCGGGCCATCAGCCCGCGCTTATCCGCCGAGGCGGGCCGCACGGTGCCCCAGACCCTGGTCACGCGCTCGTTCACAGTCCGATCGCGCAGGGCCTGCATCTGCCGAACCGTGAACGCGGATACGTCCTTGCGTGGGACCTGTCCTTTCTCGATCGCGTCGAGAAGCGCAAGCGCATACGAAGAGCGCGATGCCAGTGTGCTGATGGCGTCGGCCTTCTCCTCGTCGGTGAAGGAAGGATACTGGCTCAGAATCAGCCGCGGTGATGCTTTATCATCGTACATGGCCAAGGAGCGCAGGGCTCCAGCGCGAATCGCCCTGTCGGTGAGCAAATCCTGTAGCAACGGGATCAGGGCCGCGTCCTTCTTGTATACCAGAGCTTGCAAGGCATTGAGCCGGGCGGTGGTCTCTGCCGAGCGGTCGGCCACTAGCCGGCGCAGGGCGGTCATGGCATCCTGGTAGTCGAACAGGACAGCCAGCAACATCGCCTGTTCGCGGACCGAGGCGTTCGGGCTGGCGACGAGCCTTCTATAAGTCGCCGGCCATCCATCGGGCATCGCCACCTGGCGTTGGCCCAAAAACGCTTCTTGAATACCGTGCAATATGTCAAGCCGCATGCGTTCGTCCGATTGCCCCAATTGCCGAACAAGAGCATTCAGGCTGGACGGTTCGGGCGAGAGTCGGCGGGCAATGTATTCGCGCACCAGCGGGATCTTCGAGAGCCGAATTAAGTGTAAACTCCGCTCCCGATCGAGAGGGACAAGGGGCTCAATGCCGTACCAGTTCATGAGAGGCAGATAGGCGTCGGCACTGTCCTCCCCGTGCGCGATCAGCGCTTCGGCGACGGACCAGCGCCGCGCCGCTGGCAAGCGCTGTAATCCGGACGCCAGGGCCAGGCGCACCAGCGATGATGGATCCTGGACTGCCATCTTTGCCAATTTGGCCAGCGTTGTATCGGCTGGCTCTCCGTGTTCAAGGAGCAAGCGAATCGCCCAGCCGCGCACGTAGTCGCTGCGGTTATCCAGCAACGCGGCAAGAATTTCCTGGTCCGCGCCTCCGGTTACATGTAGTGCCCAGAGCGCCCGCAATTGTCGAGTTACGTCGGACTGCTCGCGCAGCATTTTCCGCAACTCCGCGTGCGTTGCCTTCTTCAATTTGCCCGTGGCGGCGCGCTCGTGCAAGATTCGGCGCGCATGGCGGACATGCCAGTCGTTGTGGTGCAATTGCAGACGCACCAGCTCGCTGTCGCTCAGCCTGGCCAGATCGCCGCGCCACCACGCTGGCTGGCCGTAGGTAACCTTGTAGATTCGGCCGTTACTGCGATCCACCTCCACGTGGTTGTGGCATTCGCCGGTGTCGCTCCAGTCGCTGATGAAGACGCCGCCGTCCGGCCCGTACTGGATAGAGAGGCCGCGAAACCAGGGATCATTCGCCAGCAGGAAGTCCGTCGCGTGATGGGCGACGTAACCTGAGCCGCGGCGTTCCAGTGTGTCGTGATTGACACGGTTGCCGTGAAGGTTGCACGTGAATAGGCCATGGCGATAGGTCTCCGGCCAGTTATCGCCAAGATAGACCATGGCCCCGACGTGGGCATGGCCGCCGCCGGCCACGTCGTGAACGCCTTTGCCACTGCGTGAGTCGGTCCAGTGCCCACCGCCCCAGTGGATATGGTCGGCGCAGCTCTGCAGCAACCCGTAAGTGTGCGGGTTCGCGTCCTCGCCGTACATCCGCTGAAAGTGCGCTCCGGGGACGACATGCCAGAGGTGTTTGATGACGCAGTTGGTGATGAATGCCTCGCCGTAGTCGTCGAAGTCAAGGCCCCAGGGGTTCGTCGTACCATGGGCCACGACCTCGAACACTTGTCTGGTCGGATGATAGCGCCACACGCCACAATTAAGAAAGACTCGCTCGGCATTGGCAGCGCCGGGCTTGCCAACCCTTGAATTCGACTGGATACCGTTGCACCCGTAAAGCCAACCGTCCGGGCCCCAGGTCAGGCCGTTAAAGACGTTGTGTTGAGCTTTGAGAATGTCCCACCCATCCAGGAGCACCACGGGCGGGCCGTCCGGCCTGTCGCGACCGTCGCGATCGGGAATAAATATCAGGTTCGGGCTACTGCACAACCAGACACCGCCGAAGCCAACAGCAATGCCGGTGAGGTTTGCGCCTTTGTCATAAAAGACCGTGCGCTTGTCGAAGCGTCCGTCGCCATCGGTATCCTCGAAAATGACGACGCGGTCCGTGCCCTGCCGGGCTGTCGTCCACTTGGGATAGGAGAGGCACTCGACCACCCAGAGTCGGCCGCGATCGTCGAACGTGAAGGCGATGGGCTGGACAACGTCCGGTTCACCAGCGAAGAGCGCGGCACGGAAGCCGTCGGGAAGAGTCATTCGCGTTGGTGCTTCTTGCGGCGGAATTGGTCCGCCTCTGGCTGTGATCACCGAGACAAGGAGAAGGCACGCCAATGTGGAGGAAGCGTATGCGCGGGAAATCATCGATATTCCTCTCAGCTAGCGCATCATCCGGCGTGACTGGCACGAGATCACGACCCATTGCCGCCTGATGTGCAGTAGTTTTAGGCGCATCTCACGCCGTGCTACCGCGGCGCGCGGGCGCTCACGACCCCGGCGCTGCAGGCATCACGAAGCAGTAGACAGTATACCGGATCTCGCTCCAAGCCAGCTCCGCGAGAGGGTGGCCGGGGAAGAGAGGCTTTGGCTTGCCCATCGACGAGAGCCGCGCAGTCAATCTACTGGGCACACGTCTCATGGACGCCCAAATCGGCTCCGCCTTCTTCGGTGACCGGCACCGCATGGGCGTTCGTCATTGGTCATTCGTCATTCGCGGCCGCGAATGACGAATGACTAATGACTTTTTCTACTCGCCACCTACCAGTCAACCTATCTCGTCAAACACGGCGTCCGCAGCCGGAAGTTTTCCCGGTCGCGTTCCAGGCGATCTGCCAGCAACAACGCGGAGCCGCTGAGTAAGGACGTGAAGCCATAGCGCTGGCGGATGGCGTCCTTGCACGCGGCCAGGCGGCGGGCGCGCTCGCGGTCGAAATCCGGAAAAAGGCCGGGCTGCCGGTCCGGCGGGCCGAGCGGCTTTAACTCCACGCTCACCAGGCGCAACGGCAAGCGCCGGTGATAGAGCGGCTCAAAACGCTCGCGCACCGCCTCCTTGAGCTCCTGCTCCTGGTTGGTCGGCCGGCGGAAGGCGCCGTGTCCCTGGTCGCTTTCGTAATCGCCGTAGCGGATGGTCACGGTGAAGCCTTGTGCCGCCAGGTCGTGAAAGCGCATCCAGGCGGCGGCGCGTTCCACCAGGTAATCGAGCATGGCGCGCAGGAAGGCGCGGTCGGCAATGGGCGGGTCGAAGCTGGTGCGCCGGCTCGCGGACTGCGGCGGCTTGCGCGGCTCCACGGGCCGCGGATCGATGCCGTGCGCCTCATCATGCAGGACCCGTCCGCGCTTGCCGAACAGTCCGCGCAGCACCGGCACCGGGATGACGGCTACCTCCGCGACCCGCTGGACATTCAAGCGATCCAGCCGCGTTTCCACTTTCGGCCCCACACCCGGCAACACCCGCGCCGGCCACGGCGCCAGGTATTCGGCTTCGGCGCCGGCGTGAACGGCTACGATTGCAGATTGGGGATTGCAGATTGCAGATTGAAAGACATGGTGGGGGGTTCCAATCTGCAATCTACAATCTGCAATCTGCAATTTCTTTTGTTTGGCTTGCCTGGTCGCCACCTTGGCGACGAGCTTGTTGCAGCCGATGCCGGCCGAGACGCTCAGGCTCACTTCCTCATGGATTTGAGTGCGCAGCTCCTGGGCCGTCTGCTCGGCCTGTCCTTGACGGGTCAGGTCGAGATAGAGATCGTCGAGCGCTGCGACCTCGATCAAAGGCGTACGTTCCTGGCAAACCGCCAGGATGCGCCGGGCCGCCTGCTCGTAGCGCGGATACTCGCCGGGGATGACAATCAGCTCCCGGCAGAGATGCCGGGCTTCCGCCAGGCGCATGCCCGTGCGAACGCCGTAACGCCGCGCCTCGTAGCTGCAACTCGCGGCCACACCGGTGCCGACCACCACGGGCTTGCCGCGCAGCTTCGGGTCGTCACGCTGTTCGACGGAGGCGAAAAAGGCATCGACATCAAGATGAAGAATGGACCGCTCAGGATTGATAGCCATCGACTCGCTCCGGCACAACGACAGCATCCGCAGCTGGAGAACGGATAGCTTTCTCGGAAGTGGCAATGTACTTTAGTACACATATCGTGCCGGGCTGTCAACTTTCTCGACAAATCTGCAAAAACCGTCTATCCTTCCTCCATGCAGAATCTCCGTACCATGCGCGGCCGGTCTCTGCCCCTGGGAGCGACCGCCCTGGCCGACGGCGTCAATTTCGCGGTCCTGTGCCGGCACGGCACGGCGGTATGGCTGATGCTTTATCCCCTCGAAGGGGAGCAAGCCCTTGCCGAAATCACCCTCGATCCCTCTAAAAACCGCACGGGCAACCACTGGCACATCCAGGTCGCCGGCTTGCCGCCGACGTTTCGCTATGGCTGGCGCGTGGACGGGCCGGCGGGCGGCGGACATCGGTTCGATCCCTCCGCTGTCCTGCTCGATCCGGCCGCGACTGCCATTTCCAACGGCGCGCACTGGGGCAAGTTTCGCGAACCGGACCCCAGGCGCACCCAGTGCCGCAGCCTGTTCGTCCGCCGGCCGTTCAACTGGCGGGAAGACGTGCCGCCGCGCATCCCGCTTGAAGATTCCATCATCTATGAACTGCACGTGCGCGGCTTCACCTGTCATCCCACTTCCGGCGTGGCCGAGCCCGGCACGTTCGCCGCCCTCGTGGAAAAAATTCCCTACCTGAAGCAGCTCGGTGTCACGGCAGTTGAACTATTGCCCATTCACGAATTTGACGAGTCGGATTGTCCTTTTCGCAACCCCGAAACCGGCGAGCGGCTGCGCAACTTCTGGGGCTACAACAGCATCGCCTTCGCCGCCCCCAAGGCCGCCTATGCGAGCAACGGCCCGGAGCACGGCCAGGTCACCGAGTTTCGCGAAATGGTCCGCGCCTTTCACGAGGCAGGCATCGAAGTGTTCCTGGACGTGGTTTTCAATCACACCGGCGAAGGCGACGAACGTGGACGCACGTACTCGTACCGGGCACTCGACAATGAGTTGTATTACATGCTCGGACCCGGCGGGAAGTATCTCAACTTCTCCGGTTGCGGCAACACGGTGAATTGCAACCACCCCGTGGTGCGGCAGCTCCTGATGGATTGCCTGCGCTACTGGGTCGCCGACATGCACGTGGACGGCCTGCGTTTTGACCTGGCCTCCGTGCTCGGCCGCGATTACCAGGGCAACGTGCTCATCGAGCCGCCGGTGATCGAAGCGATCGGTGAAGACGGCGTGCTCGCGGAAACCAAGCTGATTGCCGAGCCCTGGGACGCCGCCGGCCTGTACCAGGTTGGCCACTTCCCTTACGGCCAGCGCTGGTCGGAATGGAACGGCCGCTACCGGGACGACGTGCGCCGCTTCTGGCGCGGCGAGGCCGGCGCGGTCGGCGACTTTGCCACGCGCCTGTGCGGCAGCGCGGATCTCTACCAGGCCTCCGGCCGGCTGCCGATGCACTCCGTCAATTTCGTCACCTGCCACGACGGCTTCACGCTCTGGGACCTCGTGTCCTACAACTTCAAGCACAACGAGGCCAATGGGGAAGAGAATCGCGACGGCTCGGATCAGAACTTCAGCTGGAATTGCGGCAGCGAAGGTCCGACCGATGATCCGGAGGTCCTCGCTCTGCGCCGGCGCCAGGTCAGAAATCTCATGACCACGCTGCTGCTGTCCCAGGGCGTGCCCATGCTGCTGGCGGGCGACGAATTGCTCCGCAGCCAGCAGGGCAATAACAACGCCTGGTGCCAGGACAATCCCCTGAGCTGGGTCGATTGGGAATTGGCAGAGACGAATGCCGACTTTTTGCGGTTTATGCGGGCGCTGATTGCTTTCCGCAAGCGGCACCCGGCCCTGCGCCGCCGGCAGTTTTTGCAAGGCGCCGGCCCCGACAAGGACCGCAAGCCGGACATCATCTGGCATGGCGTCAAGCCTGGCGCCCCGGATTTTTCGGCTAAAAGCAAGGCGATCGCCTACGTGCTTGACGGCACGCAGACCGGCAGAGAACCGGACAGCGAGTTCTACGTGGCCTGCAATGCCTATTCGCAGGCCGTTGCTTTTGGCATTCCACCAGCGCCCGCGCGGCGGCCGTGGTTGCGCGTCGTGGACACGGCGCTGCAGTCCCCCGATGACATCGTGGATTCCGC